>CAYTNX010000027.1:0-6389 GCA_964439365.1 uncultured Candidatus Saccharibacteria bacterium
CGCTCGGACTGCATTTAGCAGTCCTTGCGTATCATTGCGGAGAGAAGGAGATTCGGTCACAGGTCCTCGCTTGCTAGCTCGGCCTGCGACCCCGCCTCGCGCCGCCGCGCTCCGGCTTTCTCATCTCCTCTTTCTCTCGCAATGATGCTACGCTCGGACTGCATTTAGCAGTCCTTGCGTATCATTGCGGAGAGAAGGAGATTCGAACTCCTGATACCCTTTCGGATATACAACCTTTCCAGGGTTGCCCATTCAACCACTCTGGCACCTCTCCAAAACTACCATTTACCGCTAGATCCACCTCCGCCAGAAAAACCACCACCAAAACCTCCAAACCCACCAGATGAACCACCGCCACCCATACCTCCCATCCAAAATCCTCCACCAGTACCACCAAATTTGGACAAAATATAATCAATAATCAATCCCAAAATAGTAAGAATAATAGTAGCAAAAAATCCTATAGACAAAGAAGAATAATGAAAGCCCAAAAATATACCCGAAGCAAAACCAAAAACACCACCGAGCCACCAAGACTTTGTTCTACTCAATAAACTAACAAAGAAAATTACTGCAATAGATATAAAACTCAATGTAGAATCACTTGCTGCATTGGAATCACTGGCTTCATTGGGCAAGGAAATTGCATCACCTTTTACAACAGAAATTATCGCATCAACACCCTTTGAAATACCTGAATTCAAATCATTATTTTTGAATTCCGGTATAACTATTTTTTGTATAATTTTATTTGATTGAGCATCAGTCAAAACACCCTCAAGACCATAGCCAACCTCTATTCTCAATTCTTTTTCATTTGGTGCTATAAGAAAAAGTACGCCATTGTCTTTACCCTTTTGTCCTATGCCCCATTCTTGAAAAAGTCTATAAGAATATGTCTCTATAGTCTCATCAGATAGTTTTGGTATGGTAACAACAGCTATTTGAATGCCTGAATCTTTATTTAGAGCATTCAACTTTGATTCTATAGCCGTCTTGTTTTCTTGAGAAATTATTTGAGCAAAATCATTTACAAAACCCTGTGGTTTACCAGGGCTTGTATAAGCATGTGCAAAACATGCATTAATAAAGAATATTGATAATGCGAGAAATAATACTCGCTTCATAAATTAAAATTTAACTGCTGGAGCGTTTTCTGAGCCTTTTGTTGCTTCGAAATATGATTTTTGTGTGAATCCAAACAATGAAGCAAATAATGAACTAGGAACTTTCATTACTTTCAAATTGTATTCTTTTACTGTGTCATTGTACTTCATTCTCTGTACACTTATACGATTTTCTGTACCCTCCAATTGAGACATAAGTGTCTGTACTGTATCTGAAGATTTTAATTGAGGATAATTCTCAACAACAGCAATAAGTCTTCCGAGTGCTGTTTCTACTTGCCCTGCTGCAGCGGCTTTTGCATCTGGAGTTGTAGCGCCTGCGTATTTTGTTCTAGCCTCAGCAAGCATGCCGAACACTTCTTTTTCCTGCTTCATAACACCCTTTGCTGATTCTACTAGATTAGGAATAAGATCAAAACGTCTTTGATAATCTGCTTCTACCTGCTTCCATTGAGTATCTGCACTTACACTCAAAGTAACTAGGCTATTGTATGTTGTAAAAGCATAACCACCAATCAAAACAACAACTATCAGAACAATAATTAATGTTTTTTTCATTTTTATAATAAATTATTTTTTATTTGGAGAAACTTTTGTTTCGTCTTGACCAGCTGGACCAACTACGAAATTGAATGTTTTTATCATATCCTTGAACTGTGAGTCTGCATTGTCTACCAATTTTAGATTTGTTGATCCGATCTTTTGAGCTTCTGAACCTGAATAACCCTTACTTGTAGGACTTAGAGTGATTGAACTAAATGTGAAGAAATAACATACTGAATCTTTCTGCAATGTGTACATTCTGTTGAAATAATTTCGTCCTTGTACAGTATTTGACATAGACATCATATTGAATGATAGATCATTTATTTTTACTGTATTTCTTTCTTTTACTGTAGTTACAGGAGGAAATGAACATGTAGCAGAACCTACATCAATTTTTGTTTCAAGCTTTGCTACTGTATTTTTTTCCTTATCAGAAGAAGGGGTTGGAATTGTGAAGGTAACATTTGCTGCAGATTCTATTTTTTCCCAAGTACTTGGGTATTTTACAGAATATCCTAATTCATCATTCTTATATTCTGATAATTTGTCTGTAACTTTTGTGGTCTGGCTAGATGGAATGTATACAGATGTATCATTCTGTGTATCTGAACCAGGGTTATTTGTAGGGTTATAAACAGCTTTCCAAACAAGCACGCCAATAATAACAATAACTATAATAGCTAATATTTTTTTCATAGTGAGGGTATTATAGCAAATCTTAATAATCCATGCCAGCCATGCCTGGATTTCCTGAAACAGGTGTATTTTCCTGCTTTGGTTCATCAGCCACAGCGGCTTCAGTAGTAAGTAGTATAGCTGAAGCGGAACAAGCATTTTGAACCCCCAATCTAGTAACTTTTACTGGATCGACAATACCCTTACTTATCATATCTTCAACCATTTCATCCTTTAACGCATCATAACCAGCATTTCCTTTGCCATTTTTTACTTTTTCTATAATAACTGATCCATCATCCTTACCAGCATTTATGGCTATTTGTCTAAGTGGAGCTTCTAATGCTTTTAGAACTATTTGATATCCCAATTCAAATTCTTTTGATGAATTATTTTTCTTTGAAAAATTTTCATGAACCTTTTGAGATACTTTTATCAATGAAACTCCACCCCCTGCGACAATTCCCTCTTCAATAGCTGCTTTTGTAGCATTTACCGCATCCTCTATTTTTAATTTCAAATATTTCATTTCTGTTTCTGTCGCAGCGCCTACTCTTATAACAGCCACACCTCCTGACAATTTTGCTATTCTTTCATCAATTTTTTCTATATCGTATTTTGAATCTATACTTTCTTTTTGTTTCTTTAGCTGACTTATTCTACTGTCTATTTCAGATTTTTTACCTTTACCACCAACGATTACAGTATTGTCTTTTGTAGAAACAACTCGACGAGCTTTACCAAGCATAGAAATATCTGTATTTTCAAATTTTAACCCAACTTCTTCAGAAATAACTTTTGCACCTACTGTAACAGCAATATCTTGTAAAATATCCTTCTTTCTATCACCATATCCAGGCGCTTTGATTGCTAGTACATTAAAATTGCCTCGCAATTTGTTTACCAAAAATGTTGTTAGAGCTTCTCCATCAACATCTTCAGCAATTATCACCAAATCTTTTTTGCCAGATTGTGCAAGCTTTTCTAATAAAGGTAGAACTTCTTTTATAGATGAAATTTTTTTATCAGTAATAAGTATTGCGGGATCATTGTATTCTGATTCCATTCTTTCAGGATTTGTAACCATATAAGGAGATATATATCCCTTATCAAATTCTATACCTTCAGTTACTTCTGATTCCAAACCTATTGTTTGTGACTCTTCTACTGTTACTACTCCATCTTTACCCACTTTCTTTATGGTATCAGCGATAATATTTCCAAGCTCTACAGATTCAGCGGAAATATTTGCAACTTGTCTTATTTCATCATCAGTCTTTATTGGTTTGGCTATCTTTTTTAATTCAGCAATTATGTCTTTTGAAGCTTCCTCTATACCAAATTTTATACCCATAGCATTTACACCCATTGTAGTATGCTTTAATCCTTCAGATATTATGGCTTGAGTCAAAATAGTTGCGGTTGTTGTACCGTCTCCAGCTATATCATTTGTCTTGGTAGCTACTTCCTTTATAATCTCAACTCCCATATTTTCAAACTTATCCTTCAAAGATATTTCTTTTGCTATAGATACACCGTCATTTGTAATAGTAGGAGCTCCATATCCTCTTTCTAGCACAACATTTCTACCTCTTGGACCTATTGTTATTTTTACAACATCAGCCACAGCATCTATACCTCTTTTCAAAGATTTTCTAGCATCTTCATTGTATAAAATTTTTTTTGACATATTTAATTTGTAATTATTTTAATAATTTCTAAAAATATTTTTAAAAACAGCCTGAAATAGATAGAGAATTCTTAGGAAGAATTATTTTATTATTGCCAATAATTCACTTTCTCTAACAATATAATATTCTTCATCATCAACTTTTACTTTATCTCCCCATTGAAAAAGAACCTTGTCTCCAACTTTTACAGAAATAGGTATTAGTTTTCCATCTTCATAATGTCCATTACCAATAGATACGATTTCGCCTTGTTTACTACCTTTATCTTCACTTATATTTATAGGAATGATTATTCCAGAAGCTGTTTTCTTTTCCCTGCTTTCAGAATTTTCTTTGATTAAAACTCTGTCAGCGAGAGGTTGAAGTTTGACCTTATTTTTCTTTGAATTTTCTACATTTTTTGACATGGTTTTATTCATTAATCTAATAATAATGTAAGCGTATTATATAGCAATGACTAGTTGTTACAACTTGACATTTGTCTAATTTATATATATAAATATAAAAAGAAGTACTCAGATCATCAAAAAACAAAAGGAGGAATATCTCTTATGGGAACAACCAAAATCTCCAATCGGGAATTCATCAGGCTTCGCGACGAACACTGCTTCTTGAATCTCGAGCACAAAGACTGTGGTCTGTTGAAAGACTCAAAAGAACTCGAGGTGATCCGTCAGGGAGTAGTTCAAGAAACTTTTTATCTTGTAATGATGTTGCTTGTGACTTTCTCAATCAGCATTGTCTATATCACTGGATATAGTCTGCCCAGCAATGCGACTACCAGAACCGCTATCGGTGTCATCTTGGGATTCTTTTGTTCTTCTTATTTTTTGAACCTGAGGCATAAGCCTCTCGTTCAAAAAATGAATGAGATCAGCTCCCTGCTTGGTCTACCTTGGGCATCAATCGTATTCCAACTTAGGGAAAGCAATGATGAAAAAACGCTGAACTCAATGTTTCGTCAAAGACTCACCGAAAAAATCAATGAGGCGGTCCACGATAAATTCTTCGGTGACTTCGAAGGAAGGTTCACAAACAACTGCGATGAAGTGACTCGCTACAATGCAAGGGTTCTGGCCCTTGGTATAGCGGATAGCACTTATAACGAAAAAACAATAGAGGAAATCTTTCGGGGAATTGAAACTGAATACACCTTGAAGAAAGCAAGGACACTGGCAACAAATATGCCGCCCGCGGAACAAGAAATTTTCTATCAAGGAATTCCACCGAAAACAGCAGAGGATCTTTAGGATAGAAGCTTGAAAATGTACAATCAGATCCATATTTCACTTCAGATCCTTTTACACCACCCCTTCCAATAACGAAAGTTACGGAAGGGGTTTTGTTTTATTTACCATGACATTTCTTGAACTTTTTACCAGAACCACAAGGACATGGATCATTTCTACCGACATCAGCCTTTTTGGGTACTGAATTATCTTTTTTACTTCCATCACCAGCACCTATAACCTGAGCTTGTTCATGAACTTCTTTAAGCTCTACTGTTTCTGGAGTCACTACATTGGCGGCAATATGAGGTAGCAAATTTGAAATCTGATTATTTATAGCAATTTGCATTTCTCTGAAAAGTCTCAAACCTTCTTTTTTGTATTCAACCAAAGGATCTCTTTGACCATAAGCGCGGAGATTTACACTAGAACGTGTATAATCCATTACTTCCAAATGTTCTACCCAAAACATATCAATACTTTGAAGCATTAATTGTCTCGCAGTATTCAAAAATCTTTCTTTTCCGATTTGAGAAATTTTGTCATTCATTACTTTTTTCAAATCATTATTATCACCAATTACTTCCAGGAGTTTTGCTTCTACTTCATCAAGATTACCCAAAAGTATATTTCTTCTTCTTTCATAGACAATTTTTCTCTGATGATTTAGGACATCATCATATTCCAATACATGTTTTCTTGAATCAAAATTGAAACCCTCTATTTTTGTCTGAGCACTTTCTAATGATTTTGTGATTATACGATTTTCTATAGGCTCATCTTCCGCAACCCCCAAGCGACCCATTAGATTTTTTATTGTATCTGAAGCAAAAACTCTCATCAAAGAATCTTCTAAAGAAACAAAAAACTGAGTGGCACCAGGATCTCCTTGTCTTCCAGATCTACCTCTAAGCTGATTATCTATTCTTCTTGCTTCATGTCTTTCTGTTCCTAGAACAAAAAGTCCTCCTATAGATTTTACCTCTTCGTATAAATCTCTAGAACCAGGATTTCCTCCAAGACGTATATCCACACCTCGACCGGCCATATTTGTAGCTATAGTAACCGCCCCTTTCTTTCCTGCTTGAGCAATTATTTCTCCTTCTCTTTCATGATTCTTA
>CAYTNX010000027.1:6399-6784 GCA_964439365.1 uncultured Candidatus Saccharibacteria bacterium
TTCAAAATTTGATGTTGAATACCTTCAGCTTTCAAAAATTCAGAAAGTACTTCATTTTTTTCTATAGAAACTGTACCTATAAGTACAGGCTGACCAATTTTATTTAACTCCTTAACCTTTCTTGCAATGGCTTTGAATTTCCCTATTTCTGTTTGGAAAATCAAATCATTATTGTCTATACGTTGCTGTATTTTATTTGTAGGAACGATAACAGTTTCCAATCCATATACTTTATAAAATTCTTCGCTTGAAGTTACTGCTGTACCTGTCATACCAGAAAGTTTTTTGTAAAGTCTAAAATAATTTTGGAATGTGATAGATCCAGATGTTCTCGATCCTTTTTGAACAGGAACATTTCCTTTTGCCTCAATAGCCTGATGTAATC
>CAYTNX010000028.1:0-4416 GCA_964439365.1 uncultured Candidatus Saccharibacteria bacterium
TTCTTTTTGAATTTTAAATATTCCTGAAAGTTCTTTGGTGTTTTTGACATGTGGGCCTCCACAAAACTCTTTTGAATATGCAGAATTCAAATCTTCTCCGATAAAGTATATAGAAACTTCATCTCCATATTTTTCTCCAAAGAAATGTCTAGCGCCGGTTTTCAATGCTTCTTCCTTTGGCATTATTATGTTTTTCACAGGCAATGCTTGTCTGATTTTTTCATTTACTATATCTTCAACTTTCTTTTTTTCTTCATCTGTCATCTTTTTATCATGAGAAAAATCAAAACGAAGTCTTTCTGTGGTTATATTTGAACCTTGTTGAGATACTCCCTCACCATATATATCATGTAATGCCTGATGAAGAAGATGGGTTGCTGTATGATATCTTACTGTTACCTCATTTGTATCAGCTAATCCACCCTTAAATTTTTGTTCGGCACCAGATCTAGACAATTCTTGATGTTTTTTAAATTCTTCATCAAATCCATTTGTATCTACCTCTATTCCCTTTTCTTTTGCCAAATCCTTTATCAAATCTATAGGTAATCCAAAAGAAGAGAATAAATTGAATGCTCTAGATGAAGATATTTCTTTTTTACCCTCTGACACCCTGTTAAATTCTTTTACACCTAGAGATATGGCTTTTGTAAATTTTTCTGATTCTTTAAATAGTTCTTCTTTTATCAATTTTGAATTTTCTGATAGATTTGTGTATGCATTTTTGTATTTTTCTACAATAGTATCCACCAAAATACTTATTTCTTCTTGTGTAAAATGTTTTTTATCTGTATTAAATACGGCCCTTCTTATAAGTCTTCTTAGAATATATCCTCTATCTGTATTTGAAGGTATTACGCCATCTGAAATAAGAAAAATAGATGATCTGATATGATCTGCGACTATTCTTTGGGATTTTAGTGATGTCGATATATTTTTTGTTATGTTCATTATTGATTTGAACAAATCAGTATCATAAATATTATCAACATTTTGAATTGTCATACTGAGTCTTTCTAGACCGGCTCCTGTGTCTACAGATGGTTTGGGTAATTTACCTATCACTTTCCCATCTTTTTTTTCATATTGCATAAATACATCATTCCAAACCTCCACAACATCTCTAGCCTCATCAGCTTTCAAAAATTCATCATGATTAAGACCTCTTCCTTCAAATTTACCTGAAATATCGTAATACATTTCTGTATCTGGACCACAAGGACCATTGTCTCCTGCTTCCCACCAATTATTTTTTGCTGGTAAAAAGAAAATTCTATTTCCTTCTATTTTATTTTTATCAAATATTTCCTTCCATATATTTGCCGCCTCTTCGTCTTTTCCCGCATTCTCATCTCCTTCAAATACAGTTACATAAAGTCTTTTTGGATCCAATCCTAATCCTTCTTCTTTATTTGTTAAAAATTCATAACTCCAATTTATTGCTTCTTTTTTAAAATAATCACCAAGTGACCAATTGCCCAGCATTTCAAAAAAAGTAGCATGAGTTTTGTCACCTATATCATCTATATCGACGGTTCTTAAGCATTTTTGAACATCTACCAGTCTATTTCCTTTTGGATGTACTTTACCTAGTAAATATGGTACTAGAGGTTGCATGCCTGCAGTATTGAATAGAGTTGAATTTGTAACACCTTTTTCATCTGTAGTAACGAGAGAAGCTGAAGGCAAAACAGTGTGGCCCCTTTTTTCGAAAAACTTTAAAAATCTTGAACGAATTTCTGATGATTCCATATGAAAATGAGTTTATCATAAAAAAGCTTTAGGCTCTAGAGTCTCGATATTTTAATTATTATTATAAAAACAAAAGAAAACAGCATCTGTTGAGGATGCTGTTGTGTGAATCTCAGGACTTCTTGTCCTAGATTTTGATATCGTTCGGGATGGTGATTCCCGTGATCCAGACCTTGCGAGTCTGCTTGTCGACGTAGAAGAGCTTGCTCTCACCCTTGCTGTTGGTGAGGAAGATGCGGGAGTATTTTCCATCACTCCCGTAGTAGCCGACTTGAAGCGGCGTATTGCTGAGAAACGCCTTTTGTCCACCGGAGATGAGGTGATCGACCTGACCGGCGAGCAAAGCAAAAGCTCCGAATGCAATGCACAGAACTTTCATATCTAATGGGTAGTATATCACCATTAAACATATATGTCAAATAAGTTATGCACATACTTGTATTAAAAATTCATCACTATTTTGAGCTTTATTTTGAGCTATTTTATATATATTTTTTGAGGGTTTTAAAATCATTTTTTAAAATATCAAAAGAGGATCTTTTATAAATAGCCATACAGGGATGATAGAGGGTTACTATTTCTATATTATTAAAATTATCTTTTGTCTTGTATGTTTTTCCGTGAGATTTGCCTATAGATTCCATTTCTGATCCCAAATCAAATTTATTCATTATATAATTCATTGCATATCTACCAAGTGTAACTATTACTTTGGGTTTAATTATTTCAATTTGTCTGTCTAAAAATGGTCCGTATATTTTTATTTCATCAGGTAATGGATCTCTATTATTTTGAGGTCTATCTTTTACTATATTAGTTATATAAATATCTTCTCTATCAATTTTTATAGATAAAAGTAATTCATCCAATATTTTGCCAGCAGCACCGCAAAAAGGCTTACCTGATTTTGCTTCATTTCTACCAGGAGCTTCGCCTATAAACATTGTTTTTGAATTGTAGTCACCTTCTCCTATTACGGGTAAATAATTGTTGTCTATTCTGTATTTGTATAGAGGAGATTTTTTTAAATTTATTATTTCATTCTTTATCTTTTCAATCTCTTCTGATTTTGTTTTGGACATAGGAAATGATGGTATTAAACTCCGCAAATAGATCTTGCTTCAGTCAATACTCTCTCTTTTTCATCAGAATTCATTCCTATTTCATCCAATTTATTACTATTATTTAGAATATCAGTACACAATACTATTCCCTTACTCAATAGGGCTTTTTTGTGAACATTAGATAGAGAAACCAAACATGTAAAAGGATGCAATCTCAATTCTTCTATTATATTTTGTAAATTCCCTACTCTTGGATAATTCCATCCAATCATTTTTATACCTTCACATTCGCCGTATTTAATAGCTTGATCTGTAAATTTTGTATTTGTAATCAACCAACCTTCATTTAATTTCCTTTTTTGACCTCCATATTCAAATAAATTACCCTTCAAATCATCGAATCTGGCTTTTATATAAAGAGCAACCTTTATATCGGATTTCATTGCCAATTCATTGTGGAATTTTGCTTCTATCATGACTAGTTTTTCATTATTCCAAGCAACGACATCTACTTCATGAGGAACACAGACACCCATTACTGTTTGATCGGTTATTGTTGTGTATCCCCAAGCTTCAAATATTTTTGCAACGTATTTTTCGAAAGGAAATCCATCCGGACCAAGTTCTGATAATGCCCTTCTAAGAGAATACTTTATAGCAATAGGCATTGAATGCTCTCTAAGTAAGGTAAAAGCATGCCTATATATTTCACTTGTAGGCATACCGTCTTTCATTTCTGATTCAACTCTATTTACTATTTGTTCTATAACCTCATCACTTCCACCTGCATTTTTTAATGATTCTATAAGTTTACTTTCTTCAAAAAGTTCTCTTGTTCCGTCGGCTTTGGTTATTGTAATCAAATGATTCATGAGGAAAATTATATCATTTAGACTATTATTCCTCCACCAAGACATATATCCCCATCATAAACAACAAGAGATTGTCCAGAAGAAATAGTACTTTGATTTTTTGTAAATTCTACAGTTTCCAAATCTAGCATTTTTATTTCTTGTAATTCCGCTCTATATCTAGATCTAGCCATCAATTTTTTATTTAAAGGAATTTCTTGATTCCAATTTGTATTTTTAAGTTTTATTGTTTTTATGGAATTTGGTAAATTTCCATCAATATCTTTATTTGAAACAGTTATGGTGTTTTTATTTATATCTTTTGAAATTACATAGTACGGTTCATCATGTGGTGTTTTGTTCTTTATATCAAATCCATGTCTTTCTCCTATTGTATAGAAAAAGGCACCATCATGTTTGCCTATTATATTGCCCTTCAAATCTAGAACATCGCCTTGTTCTGGTTTTATATAATGAGAAAGAAATTCTTTTATGTCTATTTTACCTATAAAACACAAACCCTGACTATCTTTTTTCTCTGAATTTGGCAAATCAAATTTCTTGGCCAATTTTCTAACCTCTGTTTTTTCCATATTACCCACAGGAAAAAGAGTTTTTGATAATTGTTCTTGAGATAAAGTCCAAAGAAAATAAGATTGATCTTTGTTTTTATCATCTCCAGCAATTAAGAAATAATTGTCTTTATCTGAAATGTTCTTTGAATGTGAATTATTTATTCCCTTTTTTAT
>CAYTNX010000028.1:4426-6200 GCA_964439365.1 uncultured Candidatus Saccharibacteria bacterium
ACATAGTCTGCACCATTTTTCATGGCCCAATCAAAGAAACCGCCAAATTTTACATATTTATTGCACATAACATCTGGATTTGGAGTTCTTCCAGACTTATATTCGCTTATCATATAATCCACAACTTCCTCTTTGTATTCATTTTCCAAATCTAAAGTTATGAATGGCACATCAAGCTTTGCAGCGACTCTCATAGCATCCAGTCTATCCTCTTTCCATGTGCAATTTATCCAATCTGGTTGCCATACTTTTATAAAAACACCAGTTACATCATAGCCAGCTTTTTTTAATAAAGCACAAGAAACAGAGCTATCAACTCCGCCTGACATTCCAATATATACCTTGATTTTCTTATTATTCACCTTATTTCAAATATATATTCTTATTATTTAAATGTCCATCATAATCCGCAGAATACTTCATTGTTCCGTTTTTTGAGGTTAAATAGAAATAATAAGGAGTAGATATTGGAGTAACAGTGGCTTTTATGGCTTCAAGTCCAGGATTGCTTATAGGAGCTATGGGTAAGCCTTTATTTTTATAAGTATTGTAAGGAGAATCTATTTTTAAATCATCATAAGTGACGCCATTTGTTTTGCCTGTAATATAGTAAAAAGGAGGATCTACTTGCAAAAACATGTTTTTGTCTATTCTCTTCCACAAAATACCAGCAACAATTCTTCTATCTTCAAAATTATTTGATTCTTCTTCTACAATAGAAGACATGGTTATTATGTCTTTGATTGGTTTATTGAATGCTTTTATATCACCTTCAATTGTTTTTATTTTCGTATCAAAATTTGCTTTCATGGTCTTTATAATCTCATCTGTATCAGCATTTGATAAAAAGTGATAAGTATCAGGAAATAAATATCCTTCATATTTTATTGCTTTTGATACAAAGTACGGCGCATTAAAATTTGGCAATTTTGTCATATAAATATAAGCCATATCATATACATTTGTACCTTCAGGAATGGTTACTTTGATCTTTGGCAAGCCTTGTATACCTCTTGTCATTCTATATGCTATAAGAAAAGAATTTTGGCTTTTTGTAAATCTATAATCTCCAGCAAAAAGCACCCTTTGACTACCCATCATAATAACAGCTATTTTAAATAAGAAGGGTGATGAAATAATATGTTTATCATAAAGATCTTTTGAAACTGAAGTAAGAGAACTGTCTTTTGATACATGAAAATCAAATACAGATTTTGGAAAATTTCTTGGTGGTTCTGATGTTATGTATATAAATAAAAATGAAAAAATAAATAAAACTGAAGTAATACCTATTATAAATCTTTTTTTCATTGCCAACATTTATGTATATTAAATAGGTAAATTTGAAGGAGCTTGAGCTTTCTTTGATGGTATACGATTGAGATTTGGTGTTGCAGCAACTTCTCCAGGGAAATGAAATACTGTAGCAAGCTCTTCAGAAGTCATGACAATAGGATCACCTTCAAATGGCTCGGTAAAGAAACATCTTCTCTTATAAGCCTCCAGTGCCATTTTTGATTGTCTATTTGCTCTTATGTTTTTGTAATCTTCCCAAGGATATCCAGACAATCTTGCAGATAATTTTTTGCCATTTGGAACAAAGCTATTCAAATGTTCTGAACCAAATTGTTTTAGACTAGACATAATTCCACCAATACCAGTTCCTCTATCAAAAAAATCTTTTTTACCTATATAAAGAGCTCTAATACCCACATCAAAAGCTATTTTTGTAAGACTTCTTTCTATAACTTTCACAATATCTTGTTCGCCAGAT
>CAYTNX010000028.1:6210-6569 GCA_964439365.1 uncultured Candidatus Saccharibacteria bacterium
GTAATACTTGGTAATTTTGTAAGTCCTGTTTTTTCATCCTTCATTCCTGAAACCTTTGTCTTTGAATCACGAATCATTATTTCATTGATAATTTTTTGAGCCTCATCTTTCCAAGAATCAGTCATTTTGAAAATATGACCAGGCTTTACTTTGTCTTTTTTATGACCTCGTATTATATATTGTATCCAAACTTGCTGATTGAATCCTATACTACCAAGAAATTCTATCATCGGAACAAGAGGATCTACTTTGTATTCTTCTTTAGGATCTTTTTCTAGACCATAATCTACATAAGTTTTTATTGGATATGGATCTGGTTTTGAAAATTTAAATTCAGCTCCCCATATTTTGGTTTCTTC
>CAYTNX010000029.1:0-6555 GCA_964439365.1 uncultured Candidatus Saccharibacteria bacterium
CAATGTCTGGAGATTTTCTCCTTCCTTCACTTTTCCCATTTACTTCAGTAAGAGGGGTACCTCTGTTTCCACCACCAGTTTTGCGAATTCCCAAAACGCATCTACTATTGGTGAGTGTAATATTCCGTCGGGTGGATTTTGGCCGATCATCAGTCCCATGCCGCCCTACTTTTTTCAACAGCCGCGCTTGTATGGCTATCAATTAGAGTATATCGTGAGAATTACTCTCAATAGCCCATATTCCGGCACTCCTCCTGCCCCTATGCCTTCGAATGCTCAGGGGGGTGTGGTGGGGGGATTTGGCTTCATTGAGGGTGTTTCTTATGATAAGATCACCGGCTGCATCAATGGTGCGGTTACCATGAACCCTGATGCTGGTACTAAGGTGTTCGATGTCGCGGTCTGTGTCAATCTGTACGGTGTCGACACTTTCACCATTGTCGGTCAGTGGAAGCAGAATGAAGTGGTTCCTTCCTTGTCTGCCAATTACTTACCTGATGGAAATCCGAGCCCCTATGAATGGGGTATGTCCATCTGGCCGTAGAGGTTCCAATGGTTCCAACCTGAATTTTGTTTTATAGGCCCCCCAAGCAAAGCTTGGGGGGCCATTTTCTTATATAAATTTATACACAACCATATATAAATATGATCATGTTATAATTATTCACAAATGAAAGAGAAAATTTTGCTAGCATTAAGTGATAATAATCTAAGTAATGTTCTAGAAAAACAATTACAAGACAATGGTTTTGAAATTTTTACTTCAAAAGATGGAAATGATGTTTTGGAAAAGATGAAATCAGAAAAGCCAGATCTCGTACTCATAGATATAAATTTATCAGGAAAAAATGGCTATGATGTTTTACAAGAAAAAAGTTTTGATAGATTTATTACAAAAATTCCAGTTATTATAGTTTCAAATTCTAGTGCCACTTTGGAAATGAAGAGAATTCCATCAACGCCTACAATAAAAGATTATCTAGTAAAAACACATATAGAACCAAATGAAGTGATTGTTAAACTCAAAAAAGTTTTAGAAAATATAAAAAATGATACAAAAGAAATAGTTCAAGCAAGTCCTTCTATATCTGGAAATGGTAAAAAAGTATTATGGGTTGAAGATGATAAGCTTTTAAGTAATATACTTTCAAAGAAATTTCAAAAAAGTGGCTTTATTTTGTTAAAAGCTATAAATGGCGAAGAAGCTTTTTCTATTTTAGATAAAGAAATGCCAAATATTATTATTTTAGACATATTATTGCCCGGAATGAATGGTTTGGATATTTTGCAAAAAATAAAAACAGAAGAAAGATTTAGAAAAATACCCGTAATAATTCTTTCAAATATGAGTAAACAAAGCGATATCGATAAAGCCAAACTCCTAGGAGCTCAAAAGTTTATAGTAAAAGCAGCCGTTTCTCTAGATGAAATAATAAAAGAGGTAAGTGATTTGGTAAATTAAAGATAGACATTCTATTTGCCTATTATTTATATATTGTTATAGTTATTTACTATGGCCAAAAAGACAGAGAAAAATCAAGAAAAATCATCTTTAAATGAAAGAGGTGATGAAAAAATCATTGTTCGTGGCGCCCGTACACACAATTTAAAGAATATTACAGTAGAAATGCCTAGAAATAAAATGATAGCAATAACTGGTCTTTCAGGATCAGGCAAATCTTCTTTGGCATTCGATACTATTTTTGCAGAAGGTCAAAGAAGATATGTGGAGTCTCTGTCTTCTTATGCTCGTCAGTTTCTTCGTCAAATGCAAAAACCTGATGTTGATGAAATAATTGGTCTTTCCCCAGCTATTTCTATAGATCAAAAATCAAGATCAAATAATCCTCGATCAACTGTAGCGACAATTACAGAAATATACGATTATTTGAGAATTTTATTTGCTAGAGTTGGTAAGCCATATTGTCTTACTTGTGGTAGAGAAATACATAGAATTTCAAAAGAAGAAATATTGCATGCAATAATAAAACAAGTAACAACTTATAATAAAAATGATAAAAATATTATGGGTGTTTCTGTAAATGATCAGAAGATTAGAGTTTTTGCCCCTGTAGTAGTAGGTAGAAAAGGAGAGTATTATCAATTACTCTATGATTTATTGGGAAAAGGTTATGATAAGGTAAAAGTAGATGGAAAATTGATGCGTTTGCGTGAGCAAATAATTTTAGACAAGAATAAAAAACACGATATAGATATACTTGTTGATGAAATTTTCCTAAGCGAATTTAAATCCAAAGGTAAAGATACAAAACAATTAGACAATGCAAAGGAAAGACTTTCTGAATCTTTAGAAAAAGCTATAGAAGAAGCTCAGGGTCTTATAAAAATAGAATTTCCTGATGAAGAAAAGCTAATGTCTGTAAAGTTTATGTGTCCGTATGATGGTTTTTCATATCCAGAAATAGAGCCAAGATTATTTTCTTTCAATTCCCCTTACGGAGCTTGTTCTGCTTGTAATGGCCTTGGTACAAAAGAATTTTTTAGTAATGAAAATTGCGATACTTGCAAAGGAGCTAGACTTAGAGAAGAGGCTTTGTATGTAAAAATAGATAATAAAAATATAGTAGACACTACAAGTATGTCTATTGAAAATGCTAAAGATTTTTTTGAAAATATAAAACTTACAGATACAGAAAAAGACATAGCCAAGGTTATTTTGAAAGAAATCGAATCCAGATTGCAGTTTATGGTAAATGTCGGCATTGAATATTTGACCTTAGATCGTAGAGCTCATACATTGTCTGGTGGTGAAGCTCAAAGAATAAGATTGGCATCACAGCTTGGTTCCGGTCTCGTTGGTGCTTTGTATGTGCTTGATGAGCCTACTATTGGTTTGCATCAAAGAGATAATGATAGATTGATAAAAACTCTCACAAGTCTTAGAGATTTGGGAAATACTATTGTCGTTGTTGAACATGATGAAGATACAATGTTTTCATCAGATTATATAGTAGATATTGGTCCTGGAGCTGGAGTTCACGGTGGAAATGTAGTTGTTTCAGGATATTTAGATGATTTATTAACAGCCAAGAAAAATGAATCAAATTCATTAACTCTTTCTTATTTAAGAGGTGAAAAGAAAATAGAAATACCAGAAAAAAGAAGAGAACCAAAAGGTAAAATTTCAATAAAGGGCGGAAATATATTTAATATAAAAGATTTGAATGTAGATATTCCTTTAGGTTGTTTGAATGTGATTACAGGAGTTTCTGGTTCAGGCAAATCTTCTTTTATGTATGAAATCTTGCACAAAAATCTAGAAGCAAGATTGGAGTTTAGACATAGAACTGCAAAAATCTTCAATTGTTCAAGTATTACAGGTACAGAATATTTGGGTAGAACTATACTTATAGATCAAACTCCTATAGGTAGAACACCAAGATCAAATCCTGTTACATACACAGGTGCATGGACTCATATAAGAGATCTATTTGCAGCCTCAGCCGAAGCTAGAGCTCATGGATGGGGTCCTGGAAGATTTTCTTTCAATGTAAAAGGCGGAAGATGTGAAGCTTGTCAGGGAAATGGTGAAATAGCTGTTGAAATGCATTTTTTGCCTACTGTATATGTTCCTTGTGAAGTTTGTGGAGGAAAGAGATTTATGAAAGAAACTCTAGATATAAAATATAAGAATAAAAATGTATATGAAATTTTGGAAATGACTGTAGAAGAAGGTTTGAAGTTTTTTGAAGATATACCAGCTGTTTGTGATAGATTAAGTACTTTGGCTGAAGTAGGTCTTGGTTATTTGAAATTGGGTCAATCAGCTACTACTTTATCTGGAGGTGAAGCTCAAAGAGTAAAAATATCATCAGAGTTGTATAGAGCTCATTTGCAAAAAACTATATATTTACTCGATGAACCTACTGTTGGTCTTCATTATGAAGATGTAAAAAAATTAATTGAAATTTTGCAAAGATTGGTGGATAAGGGTAATACTGTGGTTGTTATAGAGCACAATTTGGACCTTATAAAATGTTCAGATTATATTATTGATATAGGACCAGAAGGTGGAGCTGGTGGTGGTAAAATAATAGCAAGAGGTACTCCAGAAGATGTGGCTAGAAATGAAAAATCTTATACGGGTGTATATTTGAAAAAGGTTTTGAAAAAATAAATATGAGGAAAATAAATATAGATTTACCAGAATCACCAGGTGTGTATTTTTTTAAAGATACGCAAAACAATATTCTATACATAGGTAGAGCCACATCTCTTAAGGATAGAGTTAAGAGTTATTTTTCTAATGATCTTATACATACTAGAGGGCCTTTGATTGTAGATATGATTACGAAGGCTGATCATATTGATTTTATTAAAACCGACTCTGTTTTGGAGGCTATTATTTTAGAAAGTAATGAGATTAAGAAAAATCAGCCTTATTACAATACAAAAGAGAAAGATAATAAAAGTTACAATTTTGTAATTATTACAGATGAGGAATTTCCGAGGGTTATTGTGGCTCGTGGACGTACTTTGGATTTGCTTGATGAAGAAGAATTAAAATTTAAAATAAAATATCAATTTGGACCATATCCTCAAGGCTCACTTTTGAGAGATGCTTTGAAAATCATTAGAAAAATATTTCCTTTTAGAGACGTAAAAGCTTCTCAAAAACATCAAGAATCTTTTTATAAAGCTTTAGGACTTTCTCCAAATACAGATTCTTTGGATTCAAAAAAAGAATATCAAAAAACTATTAGAAATTTGGTTCTATTTTTTGAGGGAAAAAAAGGTCAATTGATAAAAGATTTAGAATCGGAGATGAATGATTATGCAAAAAAGCAAGAATTTGAGAAAGCAAAGAAGATTAGAGATACACTTTATGCATTAAATCATATACAGGATATTTCTTTAATAAAAAATGAAAAAGAAAATGAAGATAATGGCTTTAGAATAGAAGCTTATGATATAGCGCATATGTCTGGCAAAAATAATGTTGGAGTTATGACTGTCATAGTAGATGGAGAAATCAAAAAAAGTGAATATAAAAAGTTTAAAATTTCTAAAGAAGTGAATGATGATATTGGAGCCTTAAAAGAAGTATTAAATAGAAGATTTTCTCATCCCGAATGGAAATTCCCCAATCTAATAGTGATTGATGGAGGAATAGCTCAGCTGAATGCTGCTAGGGAATTTATAAAAGATATACCTATGATATCTGTGGTTAAGGATTCTTCTCATAAAGCTGATCATTTTTTGGGTGATGAAAAATTAATAAATGAAAATAAAATGTCTATTTTATTGGCAAATTCTGAAGCGCATCGTTTTGCAATAAAGTATCATAAAACATTGAGAAATAGGAATTTTATAAAAAAAGACTAAAAGGGTAAATTTAAAAGTAATTATTATAGTGTTATAATAAAACCATGCATAGAATAAGAGTAGGAGTTCTTCGTGGTGGCCCAAGTTCCGAATACGATATATCTCTAAAAACTGGTGCTACCGTATTAAATAATCTTTCGCAGGATAAATATCATGCTCGTGATATTTTTATTGATAAAAATGGAGAATGGCATATGAAAGGTTTACCCATAAAACCATATGAAGCATTGGAGCATATTGATGTTGTTTTTAATGCTTTACATGGAAATTATGGTGAGGATGGGAAACTTCAACATATGCTAGAAGTACATGGAATACCTTTTACGGGTTCTGGATCTTTTGCTTCTGCAATCGGTATGAATAAAGTAATGTCAAAAGATTTTTTTATAAAAGCAAATCTAAAAACTCCAAAATCTATTATTGTTAGATCTTTTGAAAATTTAAAAAATAAAATTGTAGAAATAATGAGAGCTTTTCCTTTACCCTATGTTGTAAAACCTGTATCAAGTGGTTCATCTGTCGGTATTACTTTAGTAAAAGAATTGATTTTCTTAGAAAAAGCTATAGAGAAAGCTCTTGAACATGGAGATGCTGTCCTTATAGAAGAATTTATTCAGGGTAAAGAGGCTACATGTGGGGTTATAGACAATTTCAGAGATCAAGAGTTCTATGCCTTACCCCCTATAGAGATTAGACCACATTCAAGGCATTTATTTGATTATGAGGCAAAATATCAAGGTAAATCCGATGAGATTGTTCCTGGAAATTTTACTGATTCTGAAAAAAGAGAAATAGAAAAAATCGCCATACAAGCTCACAAAATCCTTGGTCTTAGACATTATTCACGCTCAGATTTTATTATTCATCCTAAAAGGGGGATTTTTATACTAGAATCAAATACCTTACCAGGTTTAACTGAAGAATCTCTTATACCAAAAGCCCTACATGCTGTAGGAGCTCCTTTGCCTGTGTTTTTGGATCATATTGTGCAACTTGCATTAAGTGAAAAATAATGTAAAATAATTTTTGTTTGTTTTGTATTTGTTTTATAAATGGCCCGTAGCTGTCTTGGTAGGTATACAACGGATAGTGTGAAGTTAAGTTGAAAATTAAATAAGTCATAATGGGCCCGTAGCTGTTTTGGTAGGTATACAACGGATAGTATGAAGTTAAGTTGAAAATTAAATAAGTCATAATGGGCCCGTAGCT
>CAYTNX010000030.1:0-6525 GCA_964439365.1 uncultured Candidatus Saccharibacteria bacterium
AAGGTTGAGTTTGGGCTTTTTCGCTTTCGCTCGCCGCTACTTACGAAATTCATATTTGTCTCTATTCCTCCAGGTACTGAAATGTTTTACTTCCCTGGGTGCGCATTCAATCATCAAGTGACTGAATTCTGACTCGAAGTCAGAGAGTTTCCTCATTCGGAGATTTTCGGATCAAAGGTTGCTAGGCACCTCCCCGAAACATATCGTCGCCACGCCACGTCCTTCATCGCTTCTTAGAAGCCAAGGCATCCACCATATGCTCTTAAATTTCCCATTAGGAAATCTAAAAACCACAATTATTTGTCTACAACATGCACAGAAAAATTTTATTTTTTCTGGCATTTTACTTACAACATATCGCATAGGCTGTATATTCGAAAAAACCCCATACATATACAGATTTTGCGATATTACCTTTACCTAGAACGGTCTCCTGATTGTTAAAACCGTTCTAGTATTCTTTTGTCAAAGTGTCTGTCGTTCTGTTATTTTGGATATTATCCAAAATTTTTACAAAAAAACCGTTTTTTAACGGCTCAATTCAACACTCTTTTGAAGCGTGATTATTGCCGTTTAAAAGTGAAGTTTTTTAACATATTTCGGTGTAAAGAGTAGTTTATATGAAGGACAAATTAAAGTCAATAGGATAACCCTAAAAAACAAAAAACACTCAGTTATGAGTGTTTTTTGTTTGTTTATTTTTAAACAATTATTCCTTATCTGAAATTGTATGAATTGTTTTTTCCAAAATTCTTCCTGCAACTTCTTTACCTCCAAGACCAAATGAAAGTCCTGTAGCAAGTGCTGCTGCAACGACGATACCCATAAACAATGTCTGAATCAAAGCTGGTGCTATACCCAATTGATACAAAGCAGTTATGATAGCAAATATCCAAATAGACCACTTTGCAACAACACCTAGCAAACCTGCAGATCTTACATGAGCTGCTCTAGCTGATGCAACAACCAATTTTTGTACAGCTTCAGCAATAACAACTGAAACCATAAGAACAAGTACAGCTACAATTACCTGAGGTAAATATGTAAGTACAACATCCTTCAAGAAAGAATTTACTTGTGTTAGTCCAAGTACATCAAATGATGCAATCAAGAAAACTACGATAACAAACCACTTAACAAGAGAACCTACAAATAGACCTGAGTTCAAACTATGACCAGCTCTTTTTACTACATCTTCTACACCAGCTCCCTTCAAAGCCTCGTCAATTTTCAAACTCTTAAATACACTTTCAACTAGTTTTTCTATAAGAGTAGCTAGAACCCATCCTATTGCAAATATAATAACTGCAATGATTAGTGTTGGTACAAAAGAAGCAACACCGAACCAAATACCCTGCAATGATTGGGTGAATACTGCACCCCAGTTTTCTACAAAATTCATATTTTTTATTTAACTTTTAATAATAAACGATTAATAACAAAATTATAACACATTATTTAGAGTCAATTTGAAGCTTATCCACAAGAGTTACATGAGAATGATCAATAATATCCCTTATTAGCTTATCATGCATGCCATATCTATATTCAAAATCCATAGTTTCAAAGGCTGAGTAAGTTATTTCTTTACCGATTTCAGCTTCTATGGCTTTTATTACTTTTTCCAATTTTGTCATCTTTATATCATCGCCCACAATAAGAAGATCTACTCTTGTATCCCATTCCTGTATAAATACCCCAGAAGCAATGAATAATTTTATCTTACCTATACCAGCAAATTTCTTTAATAGATTATCATCAGCATTCAAACTTACGGTTATAAGTAAATTCTTCAAAGCCTGAAGATAAGGAAATTTATTGTCCAAATGATATCCAGTATCTTGAACTTTCTTTATATTTATTTTCTTACCCTTCTTTATTGATACCTCCCTTACTATTTGCTTTTTCTTAATAAGACCGACTTTTAGAAGATTGTTTATTTCTTCTTTTACCTCTTTTAGAGAAGACTTTGTTCTATCCACCAAAATAGATAGCGGATAAGCATTGTCTTGATTGAAAAGGAATAAACGCATCATTCTAACCTTTGCTACATTTCCGAACAGTTTTGCAAGAATTTCCATGTTTATATCTTTAAATGAATCTTGCTATTGTAGCATATTTTAAAAAACAGAAAACCGCCATTTGATGGCGGCCTTCTGTAATCTATTTTGTATAAATTATTTATATTCTACCTTTCCTCCTACTTCTTCTATTTTCTTCTTCAATGCATCTGCATCTTCTTTCTTCATTCCGTCCTTTATAAGAACTGGAGCACCGTCTACTAGATCCTTAGCTTCCTTTAGACCCAAAGCTAGAGCTTCCTTAACAACCTTTATTACGGCTATTTTCTGATCACCTGCTGAAGAAAGATGTACAGCTACTGTACTCTTCTCTTCTGATGCTGCTGCACTAGCTGCTGGAGCTGCTACTGCCACAGCGGCAGCTGAAACACCGAACTTCTTTTCCAATAATTTCACTAATTCATTTAGATCCAAAACTGACATACTTTCAATTGATTCTACAATTGATTTAAATTTTGCTGGTACTTCTACTGTTTCCATTTTAATAATTTATTAATTTAATAATTTTAAACCTTTTTCTTAGCTATTTGATCCAATGCCATTACAAATCCCTGTATTGGAGAATTTATAACATTTACGAACATAGCATGAAGAGTCTTTTGTGAAGGAATAAGAGCTATAGACAACATTTCATCCTTTGTCATATATTTTCCATCAAAAACACCTCCCAATATTGCTATACTATTTTTGTATTTTTTCTGAAATTCGTAAACCTCTCTTGCTGGTGCGATCAAATCTACACCATAAGCCAATCCCAATTCACCTGCCAATTCTGGCATAGAACCAGTAATACTCTTTGAATCAAGAGCTTTCTTTGTAAGTGATTTTTTAGATACAAAGAAATTCACTCCTTCGTTTTTCAACTTTCTTCGAACCTGAGTGGTATCACCCACACTTAATCCGTGAAAATTTACAAAAACCATTGAGTTTGCTTCTTTTACTATTTTCTCAAGTTTATCTAATATAGCTTTCTTTTCTATTTTTGTACGAGCCATTTTATGTAAACGAACTATAACTAATAATGAACGACCTTTAATAAAATAAGGTGAGAAAGTTAAAACTGTTGAGTAAAAACCTTGGAAGGTCTTAGTGGTACTTTGTACCCGCCTTCTGTCTCTGGCCTTATGAATAATACATTAACATAATCATATATATAGTCAAACAATGCTTTATTAAATGACTTTATTGATTTACAAAACCCTCATCTTTCATTTCTGATTCAATATCAGATAGCAAATCATTGAATCCATCCAAGATAAGCTTTTTCTGATTTAAATTTATCTTTGATATTTTATGCTTTTTATTGCTATTATTTTCTTTTAAATAAGGATTATCTTTTCTGAATCTATTTGATGGATATTTTTTGTCTGTATATTTCTCAATTTTATCTATTCTCATATTCCACGATTTCTCTTCTTTTTCAGATAAGTCCAAACTTAAAATAACTTTTCTAATTGAACTTATATAAGTTTTGTAATCAGATATTGGCCATATATCTTTTTTGTCTAAATATTTATCAGTATGATTTATAAAATCAATTTCACCATCATTATTTACATCCATTTTTATAATAGAAGATATAGAAAAAGATGAGGTAGATGTGGATATTATTATCTCACCAGTCATAAGTGGAGTAACTGGCATATCAGAAAAAGTAGTGGATGCGATAACATTGTCAAAATTTAATCTACTTATTTCGGCATCTATAGAAAATACGCCAGTATCATTGCCCTTGAGTAAAATCTTGTATTGTTTACCATAAGGTAAAATCACTGTTTTACTATCAGCCATTTCTCTATAAAAACTTGATGTTATATTGCTATCATATTTTATGTAGGGCATTTCCCTTCCCTCCGCATAAATTTCACGAGGTCCTGTATGATTTCCTTCATTATCATAAACATCTATATCTACAGGTGAATGAACTCTTATGGTCAAATAAGTTTCGGTATCTATGGGCTCAGTTTCAGTTACAAAATCACCATATTTTTGAATCGGAGAATCATTTATAATTTGATCTTTCAAAATACCCAGAGTATCACCTGATTCTAAAATATTTGAATGATTTATATCCTCTTTATTTATATCTTTTATTTTCTTTAAATTTACAAAAAATGATTGATCAGAAATATGACTATCGCTATCCGTAAGTACCGTTCCATCTCCAGAATTGTTTAGATTTTCATAAACCTCTATATTGCAACTTTTGATTTTGCGAATATCACAATGTGGACTTCTTTTATAAGTAATAGAATAAGTAGTAGGCAAACCCCAGCCACGTATTGATATTATCTTTAATAAATTTGATGGTTTCCAATAATCAATAATAGAATGCAATGTATCTGATTCTTCAAATAATTTTGAATTCAATAAAAGTGGAATTGATAATTTTTTTGTCTTATCTTTTGAAAAAGAATTATTTAATAAAAAATCCTTAAAGCTATCAAAAGAAAATGCCAAAGAAGAAGTACTACTGAATAAATCATTTATAACCGAAAATTTATTGTTCTCAAAGAATTTCCTTGATGGCAATAGACCATAAGCCGCAGGCATATTTTGAGAAAAAATCCTTGCTGTGTTTTTTGATAAAATAAGACCACCAAATAAAGACTGATGCTCTCCATGAAGCATGCTTGATACAGTTTGTGCTGTGCCCAATTCAGGCACCGCAACGAGTATAATCTTATCTATCAAATCTGATAAATTATTTTTCTCTAAAGCGTTTGAAAGATTTTTTGCCAATAAACCTCCATTACTATGAGCGATAATCGTGACTTTTCCGGTTCTAGATGTTTTGGCCAAATCTTGTACTGTTCTAAGTAAAGATAAGGTAGTAGTAGAATATTTTGTATCATTATAAGTAATATCATTTATATTCATTCTCCAATCATAAGGAAATGCCAGCCAGTCGTTTATGTAGCCATTGGCGATAATACCATTCATCATATTTATAAAATCCTTATATATACCACCAAAACCAATAACCTTATCCAAAATATCATAAGTATATATGCCGTTATTCAAACTCTTACCATCTTTATCCATGAACATTTTTTCGACATCAGCGCTTCTATTTGGCTCCCATAATTGATTTGTGGAGGTTCCTAAAATACTTTTTGAATCCAAATACAATCTACTAGCTTCTATACCAGGCAAAAACAATACATTTGAACAACAAAACCTATCAGGTAAAGCTGCAACCATGGCATTTGCGACAATAACCTTTTCACCAAAAGAAAGAAGAATGGTGAAAATAAATAATAAAAATCTTAAATTTTTTAATGGGTTTTTGTTTATATTTTTATAAAAATAATTGAGCAATTTAAACATTATTTTATATTTAAATAATAATGTTCAAATATTACAAAATAGTTTTAAAGAAGTTTTAAAGATTTCTATACAAAAACACCATTCGACAATAAAAAAATTATAATTACAAATTTATCTAAAAAATTAGAGTGTATTCAAAAATAAAACTTATTTAAAAATAGAAAATTATTTTTCTAATTCTGTGTTCGCAACAACACCCTTTTCAGCAATACCAGAATAATTTCTTACAAAAAAGAGAATAGCTATACTCAAAAAAAGTATGAGTAAAAAGCCTGAAGTAAATTTGAAAAAAGATCTATCAAAAGGATTAATCATTGATAATAATTGTAACAGGAAATATGAAAAACAAAAAACCACCCGTTAAGGTGGTTTTTTGTTGCGTTCATTTTACGCTAGATAAGTCGAGTCTTTTGAACAAGACTTATGAATACATTAGATTGAATTTGTTCTCCACTCTGGTGCTCCACTCATGAATGTTGTCTGTGTAAGAGCACTTCCAGCACTTCCCTTTTCCCACTGAACACCTTGTAGCTGTACAGCGAAGCTGCCGGCTAGAGGATTCAAGATAGTAAATGTGTATGTAACTGGAATTGTTGCTGTTTGATTTCTAGCAAGTGTGAAGTAAGAACCATCAGCTGACAAAGTCGCAATTGTTGGCTTTGAGTAAGCTGCTGTAACTGCACCTGTTGAAGTTGCAGCACCGTTCTTGTAGATCTGTGCTAGGTTGTAACCTGTTGTTGTTGTACCGAATGAAGCTGTTGTAGAAGCTGGAAGACCAAAATCTACATCTGTACCAACTGCTGTAACATTAACATTGAATGTTGCTGAGTATACAGCTGTTACGTTTCCTGAACTGTCTGATGTACTTGTCTTTGTAATTGTAGGAGCACTAGCCAATGAGAACAATGGTCCTGAAGCTGCTACTGTCTGTGATGCTCCAGAAGCTGATCCGTTTACTGTAACTGTTCCATCGATTGAGTTGTACACTGTCATTGCTGAGAATGATGATGTAGCAACTGCTGCTGTAACTGACAATGTTCCACTTGTTACTCCTGTAACATCTACCTTAACTGTGTAAGGAAGAGTTTGATCCTTTGCAATAACTGTACCTGCT
>CAYTNX010000031.1:0-589 GCA_964439365.1 uncultured Candidatus Saccharibacteria bacterium
AGATGGTCAATACACTTCTAGTGATGTGATTGTATCCAATACTTCTATACAAAGAGGAAGTAAAATTAGTGCTTTATGTGCGGGCTCCTCATCTACTTCATGTAATACCGCTTCTACTCTAGACATAACTTTCAAAAGACCAGATCCAAACGCAATAATTAATTCTGGTGGTAGCACTTTCTCTTATGCAGAAATAACTTTACAGGCAACAGACGGTAGTCTGAAAAAGGTAATAGTAAGGTCTACTGGTCAAATAGCTGTTCAATAATATAAAAATAATGATAAGAAAGGCCAATTACAAAAAAGGATTTACTTTGGTAGAGATGATAGTGTCTCTGGGTATTTTTACTGTAGTTGCTTTGGTTGCTGTGGGTGCTTTGATGAAAATAACAAATGCAAATAAAAAAGCTTTGACATTGAAGACCACAATAAACAATTTAAATTTTGCTCTAGAATCAATGTCTCGAGAAATGAGAGTCGGTTCAAAGTATTATTGTACAAGTAATACAAGTTCTGCTGTTCCTGCAAACTATACTTCATCTGGTTGTGATGTTACTGGCGAATGGCTTATTGCTTTCACATCTTCAAA
>CAYTNX010000031.1:599-6508 GCA_964439365.1 uncultured Candidatus Saccharibacteria bacterium
ATTTATGCATATAGATATAAAGTAAGCGGCGGAGTAGGAACATGAGAAAAAGCTCAGCAAGATCCTTCAAATTGTTCAAACAGTATAACAAATTCCGATTTCAATCAGTTAATTTCTTCAGATATAAATATAACCAATTCCATAATCAGTGTTAATGTGACAAATCAGCCAAAAGCATTTTTGTGGTTTAGTGGTTATAATGGAACAAGAGAAAGAGAAAAAACCGAATTTTCTTTACAGACTAGTGTTTCTCAAAGATTGGCCAAATAATATATTATGATTAATATAGATTTAAAAAATAAAAGAGGATTTACAATAATTGAGACTTTGGTTGCTATTACCATACTTATGATATCTGTTGCCGGTCCTCTTACCGTGGCTCAGAAAGGTTTGAATGCTGCTGTATATGCAAAAGATCAGGTTGTGGCTTCTTATCTAGCACAAGATGCCATGGAAGCTGTCAAAAATCTGAGAGACAATAATGTCGCAAATTTTAGTACTTGGATTACTGGATTAAATTGCCCTCCGGCCAGTCCTTGTAATATAGATAGTTCAAATGGTTCAGTTGGTAAATCATTTAAGATTTATAATGATGGAAATATATACAGCACAACTGGTACTAGAGAAACAAAATTTACTAGAAGTTTTTATATAGATACGACAAAAGTCGCAGGTGCAGATAATACAGGTAAAGAAGCAACTGTTGTAGTAAATGTAAATTGGAGTAACGGTACAATTTCAAATACAGTAACATTAGAAAATGAAATATTTAATGTAACAAGATAATGTTAAAAACAATTTTAAAAAATAATAAAGGATATACACTTTTGTTCGCGGTACTCGTTTCTTCCGTGGTCTTGTCAATCGGTATATCAATACTTTCTATAAGTAAAAAGGAGTTTTTACTAGCTTCTTCTGCCAGAGAATCAACCACTGCTTTTTATGCAGCTGATAGCGGTATAGAATGTGCTATTTTTAATGATAATAATATTTCAACCACATCTTATTCAACTCACAATAATATATATTGTTTAGGACAGACAATGGATACTTATTTGGGTTCAGATCCAGGAAATTCTCCAGCTGTTTACAATTTTAATATGAGTTTGGCTGAAAGTAGTGCATACAATGCTCCTTGTCTAAAACTAAAAATTACCAAAGATTATTTTGATAGTAATGATGGTTTGGGACCCATACCTAGAACGAGAATAGAATCTAGAGGATACAATATGGGCTGGGATAATGTCGGTAAGACATGCTCTGTGGGTAGTCCGAGAAGAGTAGAAAGAGGTATTTCATATACATTCTAAAATATTATTTATTCAATAAAGTATTGTATTTTCAATACTTTATTACTTTTTTGTATATGATATTCTTAATCTATGTAAAAAATGCCTCAAAATGAAGCAAAAAAACGCCTAGAAAATCTCAAGGAAACTCTTGAGAAACACAGACATTTGTATCATGTTTTAGATAAGCCAGAAATATCAGATGAAGCTTATGATTCTTTGATGAAAGAATTGATTTCTATAGAACAAGATTATCCAGAGCTTATAACTTCAGATAGTCCAAGTCAAAGAGTCGGTGGTGAACCATTAAAAGAATTTAATAAAATTAAGCATGCATTTCAGCAATGGTCTTTTGATGATGTTTTTGATTTTGAAGAATTAAAAAAGTGGGAAGAGAAAATAAAGAATTTTATAAAAAAGGGTGGTGTTGAAGAAGAAAAGCTAGAATATTGTTGCGAATTAAAAATAGATGGTTTGAAAATAATACTCACATATTCAAATGGAGTTTTGATAAATGGTGCAACAAGAGGAGATGGCATTGTCGGTGAAGATGTTACTTCAAATATAAAAACCATAAAAAGCATACCTCTGACTCTTTCAAAAAAAATAGACTTGATAGCTGTAGGCGAGGCTTGGATGGGTAAAAAAACTTTGGAGATGATAAATAAAGAGAGAGAAAAAAATGGCGAGCCGGTTTTTGCAAATACAAGAAATTTATCAGCTGGATCTATAAGACAATTGGATCCAAAAATTACTTCTTCTAGAAATTTGGATTCTTTTCTTTATGATATAGATCAAGTAAGTAAGGACAAACCAGATACCCAATATGGCGAAATAAAATTATTGTCTAGTCTTGGCTTCAAAACAAATACTTTTACAAGAGTTTTTGAAAAAATAGAAGATATTCAAAAATTTTATGAAGAATGGACAAAGAAAAGACATGATTTGGAATATGAATTGGATGGAATTGTAATAAAAATAAATTCTGTAAAAATACAAAATGCTTTGGGTTATACAGGAAAATCTCCTCGTTGGGGTGTGGCTTACAAATTCCCCGCAGAACAGGTTACTACTATAGTTGAAGATATTGTATTACAAGTAGGTAGAACAGGTGTAGTAACACCAGTTGCTCATCTAAAGCCAGTAGTCGTTGCTGGTTCTACTGTTTCTAGAGCTACTTTGCATAATGAAGATGAAATAAAAAGACTTGATGTAAGAATAGGAGATACAGTTATTTTACAAAAAGCTGGAGATGTTATTCCTGATATTGTTTCAGTTGTAAAAGAATTGAGATCAAAAAATTCTAAACCATATATATTTCCTACTCATGTTCCGGCTTGTGGAGGTGATGGAAGTATAGAAAGAATAGAGGGAGAAGCTGCTTGGAGATGTGTTTATAAAGATTCTTATGAACAATTGAAAAGAAGATTTTATTATTTTGTATCAAAAAAATGTTTCAATATAGATGGTTTGGGTCCAAAGATAATAGATTTATTATTAGAGAATAATCTTATCTCAACATTTGATGATATATTTACTTTAAAACGTGGTGATTTGTTATCTTTGCCTAGATTTGCAGAAAAGTCAGTAGACAATCTTCTTATTTCAATAGAAAAATCAAGAAATATTACATTACCTAGATTTTTAGCTTCTCTATCTATATCTCAAGTCGGAGAAGAAACCGCATATGATCTTGCAAAAAGTTTTTCTTCTATAGAAAAAATTCAAGAAGCAAAATATGAAGAAATAGAATCTATTTATGGTGTTGGTCCTATAGTAGCAAAATCCGTATTTAATTGGTTTAAAGAAAAAGATAATAAAATCTTGATTAAGAATTTATTGAAATATGTAAAAATAGAAGATAATAACTCTTTAAATATTAAAAATAATAAATTTGATGGAAAAACTTTTGTTTTTACTGGTACTATGAAAATGGATAGAATAAAGGCTCAAGAAAGAGTGCGAGAATTGGGTGGCGAAGTATCCAGTTCGGTTTCAAAAAACACTACTTTTGTAGTTGCTGGTGAAAATGCGGGTTCAAAACTCGATAAGGCCAAAGAACTCAATGTACAAATAATTGATGAATCTAAGTTTCTAGAAATGGTGAACTAAAGATCTTTATGCTAATATTTCATCTATGATAACAGTAAAAGAAATAGAAAATCTCGCAAATCTAGCCAGAATTAAGCTAGAAGATGCAGAAAAACAAAGCCTTACAAAAGAAATAGATTCTATTTTGACCTATATAGATCAGATCAAAAAAGCTACTGTAGATATGGATTATACTCCTATTCCTGGTGCTGTTAACAATATTTTCAGAGAAGATATTCCAGAAACAATTTCTCTTGAAGATAGAGAAATAATATTAAACGAAGCTCCTGACAGAGAAAAGGATTTCATTGCGGTAAAGAAAATAATAGATCAAGAATCAATATGATAGATTTAAAAAATCTTACAATAGAAAAAGCACATAAAGATTTGAAGGATAAAAAATATTCTTGTGTTGATCTTGCCAATGCATGTCTAAATGAAATAAAAAATAAAAATAAAGAAATCAATGCTTATCTTGAAGTATATAATGATGTTTTAAAACAAGCCAAAGAAGCTGATAAAAGATTTGAAAATGGTACAGCTACAGTTTTGACAGGTATTCCTTTTGCAATAAAAGACAATATTCTAATAAAAGGCAGAATAGCTAGTTCTGCTTCAAAGATTCTTCAAAATTATCACGCAACATACGATGCTACTGTTATAGAAAAATTAAAAAAAGAGGGAGTTGTATTTGTGGGTAGAACAAATATGGATGAATTTGCTATGGGTGGATCTACAGAAAATTCTGCTTTTGGTGTTACAAAAAATCCTTTCGATACTTCTAGGGTTGCTGGAGGTTCTTCTGGAGGTTCTGCTTCTGCGGTGGCTATGAATGGAGCTTTGGCTGCTCTTGGTTCTGATACTGGTGGCTCTATAAGACAGCCTGCAAGTTTTTGTGGTTTGATTGGTCTTAAACCTACTTATGGAAGAGTTTCTCGATATGGAGTTATGTCTATGGGATCTTCTCTGGATCAAATAGGTCCTTTTGGAAAAACAGTTTCAGATACAAAAATTATCTTTGATACTATAAAAGGCCAAGATAAAAAAGACGGCACTACTATTTCAGAAAATACTTATTCTATTTCAGAAAAAAATAAGGGCAAAAGAGTAATCGGAATACCAAGACATTTTCTTACTGGAGATGGAATAAATAAAGACGTTCTAAAAAATTTCAATGATTCTATAGAGAAATTTAAGAATTTGGGTTATGAAATAAAAGATATTACTCTTCCAAATATATCTTATTCTCTTGCTATTTATTATGTTATTATGCCGGCCGAAGTTTCTTCAAATCTCTCTCGTTTTGATGGAATGCGTTTTGGTCTTCATAAGGATGGCAAAAATGGCATAGAAGATTATTTTGAAACTCGTGGTGTAGGATTCGGTAAGGACGCCAGAATAAGAATATTGCTAGGTACTTATGTTCTATCATCTGGATATTATGATGCTTATTACAATAGAGCAAATGCAGTTAGAAGAATAATCACAGAAGATTTCGTGAAAGCTTTTGAAAAAGTTGATATAATACTTACACCTACTACTCCGGCTCCAGCTTTTAAAATAGGTGAAAAAATTTCTGATCCAGTCATGATGTATTTGGAGGATATATTTACAGTTACTGCAAATCTTACAGGTATGCCAGCTATGTCTATACCTTCTGGTTTTTCTGAAATAGATGGCAAAAAACTTCCTCTAGGTATTCAAATGACAGCAAAACATGGTGATGAAAATACACTTTTTGAAGTTGGTAAGGAATTTCTAGGAGAGTAATATGCAAGATCAAACAGCAGAAATAGTTACAACACCTGGTATAGATTTTGTTTACTATATAAATCAAATATGGCATTTTCTTGTTTTGTTTTTTCCAAAAATAATAATTATTTTTAAATTTATCTTTGCTTTTGTTGTAAGTATTTCAATACCTGTTTCTGTGGTATTACTTATAGGTATAGTTTATTCTGTTGAAAGATTAAAATATATTAGAAAAAGAGAAGAGGAATTGTATGAACCAAAAGTTGATATGGGTTATGAAGAGGTCAAAAAAGCAGATAGCAAAATATCTGATACTTGGGACAGGGTAGTAAAGCATATAGAATCTGAAAATGAAAATGATTGGAGGCAGGCTATTATCGAAGCGGATATTATTTTAGGTGAATTACTTACAAAGATTGGTTATAAGGGTGAGGGTATTGGTGAACAACTCAAGCGTGCCACAAAAGCTGATTTTAAAACATTGGATTCTGCTTGGGAGGCTCATAAAATAAGAAATAATATAGCTCATGAAGGTTCAAATTACACCTTAAGTAAACATGATGCAAAGCATACTATAGATTTGTACAAGAAAGTTTTTGAAGAATTTTTCTATATATAATCTGTTTTTTATATTTATAAAATAAGACATTATAAATAATTATTGTAAAAAACCATCTTGCTTTTTCTATTTGATATGGTAATATATAGGTCCATAGCGGGGTAGGGTAACAGTAACCCGTCAGGCTCATAACCTGAAAATTGTCGGTGCAATTCCGG
>CAYTNX010000032.1:0-5716 GCA_964439365.1 uncultured Candidatus Saccharibacteria bacterium
ATATCCCAATTCTTGTATACCCAGTTTGCAACCTCAATCCATTCAGTTGTGCCCACTGATATAGTGATGGATGGATTGTGTTCTGTATAATTTTCTTTAACCATTTTCCAATATTCAAGCTGTTCTATAGCTGACAAATCATCTCTAAATATAGAACCACCCGGAGCTTTTACTGGAAATTCCAAAACATAGGTACTAGCATTCTCTGCTGTTTGTCCTACTTCTGGGAAATAAGGTACTCCTTGATCCTTTAGCATTTTGAACAAAGAATCTGTAGCTGCTATACGAATACGTCTTATATAATACTTTGAATGTCTTGGATGCATACCAGAAGAACAATCTACTGTTTGAGATAGAGTACCGGATGGCTTTACGGCTGTAATACATGTTGATTCATTTATTCCAAAGCGTTTTGAAAATTCTTTATTTACCTTTATTGATTCCAATCTCAATTTTTTCAACATTTCTGGCTTTCTAACTGCAGGAGAATCCCATTGACCTGTTATTGAAACTCCAAGCAATCTTTCTTTTTCACAATTTTCCTTCCATTCTTTTGATAGATAAGGGAAATTTGTAAGAGAAGCCTGATATGTTCCCAATATTGTAGCTACTCTCATCTTTCTCAAAAGAGACTTTTCATCATCATCAGATCTAGCAACTATTTCTGAAAGATTACAGAATTGTTTTGATTGAAGGATAATTTCTCCACAAGGATTTGTACCGATTTTACCTACAATTGTCTTTCCTGAAGCATCAAAATAGCCCTTGTATTCTTTTAACAATTTTATTCTTCTTTCAGGAAGAGTTTTTGCCAAAGAACCTCTATTGAATATTCCTCTTTCTCCAGATTTACTCTCTATAAGTGCCATCCATTCTTTTAGGAATTCTTCATTTGTAGGCTTATTTATATAAATTGCAGAGTTATTTGCCAAAGCTCTGTGAGGATGAGTCATATAGAAAGCACCCTTCTTTGCATCTCTTACATCAGCATCATCTAAATCTGATAGAGAAATAAGTGCACTTCTTCTAACACCTCCAGAAACCACGCAATCTCCTATCATACAAGCTATATCATGCACATCAATATTTCTAAGTCTTCTTCCTTGTCTTGAAAGCATTATTTCTCTTGAGAAAGAGAGGAGTCGACGCAATGGATCTGGACCAGATGATTTGCCACCCATGGTCTTTAGTCTTGCTCCAGCTGGTCTAAGCTGAGAATAATCAAACTCTACATCTTTTCCAGAAGCCCAAGTTTTCATACCGAAAGCAAGAGAATCTGCCCATCCTTCTTTGCTGTCTGGAATCACATAGGTAGGAAGTTTTTCACCTGTTTGAATAGATATTTGAGGGAATTTTTGAACTGCATCACTTTCTACAGAAAATCCTACTCCTGTACCACACATTGATATATACATTATTTCTGCAAGATCCTGAAATGATTCTGGAGCGATAAATGAACAATTGTAAGCGCAGACATTTGTAGCTCTAGCAGCAGGACCTGAAAACTGCAATAGTCTCATTGATGGCATTGCCTCCTGTTTTAGAATAGCTTCTCTAACTTCTGAATATTCTTTTTCTGTAAGTTTATTTCCTAGATTTTCTTTCATAAAACCTACATATCTATCTACAGTTTCTATCCAAGTCTCTCTACGACTTTCTGTATCTATCCATTTTGAATATGTTCTATAATAAACAAATTCACCCAATGGATTTCTAAAGTATTTTTTGCTATCAACAGATAGTTTTCTTACATTTTCTGGTACTTCTAGGCCCTTAGAACGCAATTTTGATCTCTCTTCTCGATAAATAACATAGTGTTTTGCGGTCTTTACATAATCTGATCGCATAAGTTCAGCTTCAACCACATCTTGTACGCCCTCAACGGTAGGTACGAAATTCTTGAATTTTTTGGCAATTCTTACTAATTCTCCATACACTTTGTTTGCAACCAAAGCTGCTTCTTCCTGAGAACCTTCATTAACAGAAGTCATGCCCTTTAAAATTGCATTTGATATTTTTTCAATATCAAATGGAACCACTCGTCCATCTCTCTTTACGATTGATTTTACAAACTCCTCTTTCTTACCTGATTTGCCTGAAGCTTTTTTGACTTTTGCCATCATCATATAAATTCAATAAATTATTTTTAATAAAAAATTATTAGTAGGCTTATTTTACCCCAAAAGACTAAATGAAAAAAATATTTTCAATGAAAAATACGCACTAAGAAATAAAAACTATGTGATGTAAAATGAACCTTCAAACAAGATTGAAAAATAAAGCTATTTTTGAATTAAATTTAAATAATTTCCCACCGACAAATTATTTCTTTTCATAAATCCTGCATTTGCTTCCAATATATAGAGTATTTTTTCATTTGGAGAAAATATTTCTGGAAAAGTATTTGGTGAGACATTCTCTTTTTGATAAACAATTCTATGACTATCATCCATCCACATTATATCTATAGGAAATTTCATATCTTTCATCCAAATTCCATATTTATCTGGTTCATCAAAAACAAAAAGCATAGCGGTATTGTCTGGTAAGGATTTTGTATTACTCAAACCACGCTCTCTGCTCTCAGAATTTCTAACAGTTATAAGATTTATCTCTTTATTATTTATATTTAAAGTATAATAACTTTCATAAACATCAGCGCTTATCTTTGAAAAGAAAGTTACGGCGCCCAAAATAACCGTAGCGGCCAAGGTATACATTAATATTCTTATAGACATGACTATATTATCTACCCTTCTTAAAAGGATGTAAATGAGCAGCAATACCCATAGAAACAGCGATTATAACTAGATTTTTTATTATGTATTGACCTTCCAAGGTAGGAGTAAGGAAAGATTGCCATGTTATTGCCTTCAAAAATATAAGTGGCAAGGCTGTCATAATCATATGCGGTATAAGAAGAGCTATGGCCAATCTCTCAAGTCTTGGTATCAAAAATGAAATACCAATAATCATCTCGTATATTGAAAATAAAACTATAAAAGTATCCCAAGAAATAAATGGCATAGTAGCACTTAGAAGACTAGATACTAGAGGATTAGCTGGGCTTGTGCCTATTATTTTTAACATTCCAAACCAAAAAAATACAATAAAGATAGCAATTCTAGAAAAAGGTATGCTTATTTTTCTTAGTAAATTTATAAACCAAAAGTCAAAGTCCTCTAAATATTTTTTCATATTTAATAAATATTAACATTATTTATCGCATTTATAAATAAAAGCTGGTGGAATATCAAAAAAAGTAAAATCTATTTTAACATTATCAAATAAACCTTTTATTTGTTTATAAGATTCCAAAGAATACTGAAACTGAACGTATTTTCCTCCATCTTTTAGGCTATTCTTTATACTTTTCAACAAATAAGACTTATCGTTATCATTTAAACAGGCCAAAGGAATACCTGAAATTATATAATCAACCTTTCTGTTGTTTAAATATTTATCTATATTCAAAACAGAATCATTTATTATTTTTATACGTCTATCCTTCAAATCATTTTCAATAAAATCACATAATGTCTTATCTAGTTCAAAAGCCATGAGAGATGTATTCTCACCCATTTCTCTGAGAATATGCCTAGTAATAGAACCAGTTCCAGAACCTAGCTCTATGATCAAATCTGCATTCTTCAAATCGAGATCCTTAATCATCTTTTTGGCAAGAAAACTTGAGCTTGGAGTAATAGATCCTATTTGTCGCCAATTTTTTATAAAACTCCTAATAAATTGAGTTCTTTCTTTCAAAAAATTAGATTTCATTATCCATATTTTATCACAAAAATAATATGGGGATAATGTGATTGACTTAACTTATTTACAGGTATAGTATATTCCCTGGACAAGATTGTGTGTAGATACGATCTTTAAATGATATGTGTGGAGCATATCATGAAGTAGATCAACACAATCACAAGACGAAAGGCGCCGTATGAAGGATCCCAGCCAAAACGTTCGCCGCCGGAAGAGTGCCGCCAAGTTCACCGGCACCAAGAAGGCCATCCTCGTCGCCGAAGGCAACCCGATGATCCATCGCCGGACCTGAACCACTCCTCGACCTTGTGAGTGCAAAGGAGCGATGCGAAAGTCACAACCAGAGATAAATTCCCCCCTGAAGGGAAAGTCTCGTGCCGGATTTCTTAACTGAAATCCGGCATTTTTCTATTTAATAAAAAATATAACTATCTCCCCTAAATCTTATTTACCCTCAACATAAGTCTTCAAACTTTCCAAAACCATTTTCCAATTTTGATTAGAATGTTCGGCTTTTTCTTTTGTTTCTACATTTGATTGTTTTATAGAAACCAATACACCCGCATCAGCTTTATCTATAGAATATGTAATGATTTGATACAAATCTTCTCTATCCTCCAAACCACTGAAATTACTCCAATAACTATAAGAAAGGCTTTTATTGGGTACAAATTCCAAAACCTTACCCTTATCCTCATATTTTTTGCCATCCCATTCTCCTCTAAAATAAATAGGTGAATTTACTTTCCAATCAGTTACTAAATTTGTATTAAAAAAATATTCCTTAACTTGCTCTGGTACAGTAAGAGCATCCCAAACTTTCTCCACTGTCGAATTTATAATAATTGATGCTTCAGATGAAAATAAAGTTGTCATAGAAAGACATTATATCATAATGCACAATACAAAAGCGATGAATTTATTTAAAAAATATCTTTTTAATCAATAGATTGTATAATACGTATATTAATAATAATCAAAAATTATGTTATCAATAAATTTCTTAGCAGTCTTTGTGGCATCATTAGCAGCTTTCATTATAGGTTTTCTATTTCACGGACCATTTTTCGGCAAATTGTGGATGAAACTGGCAAATATTCACCCAACAGGAAATGAAAAATTATCAGATATGATTCCTCAAATGCTTTTAAATTTATTGGTAAATTTTGTTACGGCATTTGTTATTGCCATAATTTTCTCTTTGGTATTTACATCATCTATTATGGGCGCTGAAACATGGTTCCGAGGAGCTATAATGGGTATTATTTTATGGCTTGGTTTTCTAGTAACTTCTTCATCTATAGATGTTATTTGGATGGGTAAAAGTAAAAAGCTATGGCTATTTGAATGTTTTTGTTCTCTTGTGACAATGTCAGTAGTAGGTGCTATTTTGGCTGCTTGGTAAATACTAAACACCATCAATTTCCTGTATTCTAAGTTTCAAAAGTTTCTTTATAATACCTATTGGCAATTTTTTACCCTTAGAAAAATGTACAGAGCCTTTACTGGCTGTATAGGCTTTTAAATCATTTTTCATTTTTGTTATAACCTTACCGCTATACGGATAAAATCCCAGATGATTTTTATTCATGGCAAAACAACAAATGATTTTACCATTGTATTTCATGGCCGGCATATTGTATGCAATAGTATCTTCACATTTTACAAATGAATGAATAATTTTTTGCAAATCTTCAAGCATTTTCTTTTCTTCATCAGAAAAAGCATTTATATATGTATTTGTATCTTTTATTTTTTGCATAAAATTATTTAATCAATTAAATCTTAATTTTCAAAAGTCCTTTATTCTTCATTATATTTAAAATTTCTTCTAATTTTGAAGTTAGATATTTTTTATAATCTTTTTCATTTTTATATTTATAACATTTTAATATATGTTCTAAATTTATAATTTCTGGCATAGTAGCTTTATCTGTAATTATAT
>CAYTNX010000032.1:5726-6317 GCA_964439365.1 uncultured Candidatus Saccharibacteria bacterium
TTGTATATCTTTTGCTTTCTTTAGCCATCTTTTTAAATCCTTAATCTTGATTTCTTTTATATCTATAAAAAATATTTCAGCCGCCTTAAATTTCCCTTCCGGAATTAATTCTTTTTCAGCAAAATCCTGCCCACTAAAAAACATAAGTGATATTCGACCATTTTTTCTAACAGAATATGAAACTACTGGATTACCATCAATAAACCACACGGGACTACCATGCCAAATCTTGGATTCACTTTTCTTCAAATATTGATTGATATTTTTGTACAGAAAATTACAAACTTTTTTAATATTCAAAGGATATAATTTATTGTATAAGGAAGATAGAGTTTGTTATATTAGACTTAGAACAGCATGAAAGAGACAGAGGAAAAGAAAACGATTGAACCATTAACCTTAAAATCTCTGTTGGCGCTCATAGAAGCCAGCGCGGGGACGACGATGTTTCGTCATCTCTATGCCGAAGTGGATGGGGTTGACCCCCAGCTTGACGGCCACCGGGTACAGGATGGGGGCCATGATCAGCACGATGGCGGACGGGTCCATGAAGTTACCAGCGGCCAGCAGCAGGATGTTGGTAACCAGCAG
>CAYTNX010000033.1:0-6087 GCA_964439365.1 uncultured Candidatus Saccharibacteria bacterium
ATATTTGCTACATGATCATCTATTGGTCCGGCAAGGAAAATGATATTTTCTTTTAATAGTCTTGAATAAATATCATAAGCTCTTTCGCCGAAATTTGTTTTCTCTATTACTGTTGGTATTAACATATTTTTGAATTTATTATTTATAAACACATATTACCTGATGTTTTGTATTTGGCAAATTTTGAGTTCAGGTATAGACTGGTTTCATGAAAATTCACAGATTCTTTTTTGAGCAAAAAATACAAGATACAAAAACGTTACATATTACCCAAACAGAGTTTATACATCAGGTCAAGAATGTTTTTCGGTTTGATAGTGGTGATCAGTTGGTTTTATTTGATAATACTGGTTATAATTTTTATTTTTCTATTGAAAAATATGAAAAAGACTATGTTTCACTTTCTTTTATTAAAAAAGAAAAAAACAATGTTTCACTTGATAAAGAGTTCTATCTTTTTGCTTCTATTGTTAAAAAAGATAATTTTGAATGGATTGTTCAAAAAGCAACGGAATTGGGTGTTGCTCATATAGTACCAATAATTTCTGATAGAAGTGAAAAGAAAGATTTGAATATAGATAGAATAAGAAAAATTTCTATAGAAGCTTCAGAACAATCTGGAAGAGCTACTGTTCCGATTATTCATGAAATAAAAAATTTGGAATTATGTCTTTCTGAGTATTCAAATATAAAATCTATTGCTTGGCATACAATTGCTGATAAGTTTGTTTCACAAGATTTGTCTGATATAAAAGGCTTATATATTGGTCCTGAAGGAGGTTGGACAGAAAAAGAAATAAACATGTTTCATGAAAAAGGTATTTCTGTAAAATCTCTAGGACCTCAAGTTCTTAGAGCTGAAACTGCAGTGATAGCAGCTCTTTCTCAAATAGTTTTTTAAATTATTTCTATAGTTTCTGTAGAGTTTTCTTTGATTATTATCAAAAATAAAATACTCTTTTTGAAAGAGTATTTTATTTTGCTTCTATTCTTATTTTGTTATCAACCAAATTTTATTTTTGTGATTCTAGGAATTGATATGCTTTTTCATTTGTAAGAACGGTTTCTGCATAAGTGTATGCCATTTCTCTATTTGCATCTTTATAATGAGCAAGTAAATGTCCAACCTCTTCTTCTATTTCTTTTGTATCTACAACTATTTTTTCCAATGCGACAATTTTATTTAGAATGAGTTGTAGTTTTGCTTTCTTCTCTGCATAAGGTCTCCAATCTTTTCTAAGATCCTCGATTGTCTTTTTTGCATGATTTAAATAATCTTCAAGTTTTACTCCCATTCGAGAAATATCATCAGAGAATTGAGCTTCTATTCTTCTTATTTCTGTTTCAATCAATAATTCTGGTATTTCCAAAGTTGATGCTTCTAATATTGCGTCTGATATAGTAATACGTCTTTTTTCTTGTGCTTGTATTTTTTTATCTTCTAATAAAGAAATTTTAATTTTTTCTCTAAGATCTTGCACATCTTTGAAGCCACCAATACTTGAAAGGAATTGAGCATCAAGTTCTGGTAGGGAAGCATCAATTTTTTTATTGTGTTCTTCTTCAGACATATTTTCATGATCATGATCACTATGATCAACTCTAGATCTTCTTATTCTCAATATTGCATCATCTATATCTTTTTCTGTGATTTCTATTTCATCAGATTTTTTAGACATTTCTTTCTTTGCAATTTCTTTGTAATCAGCAATTTTGATTTCAGGTAGTACTGTTGTTGTTATTTTAAATTCCAAAGGATTATTTGCTGCTATTTTTGTTATTGTTATTTCTGGTCTACCAATAGCTTCTATTTTTTCTTCTATTATTATTTCTGGATATGCTTTTGATAATGCCAATTCTGCCATCTCTTCCAATATAGCCATTTCACCAACCTTACTTACTAATATGTTTTCTGGAATTTTTCCTTTTCTGAAACCATCTATAGTTACATTGTCATTTATGTTTTGTAATGCTTGTTTTCTAAAAGAAGAAAAGAAATCAGCTTTTATTGAGCCTACTATTTCAACTCTAGATTTTTCGATTTTAGTTATTTTAATATTTTCTATTGTTTTATTTTCAAAGTCTATCGTAAATTTGATTTTTGGCAAGTTATTTGTGTAAAACAAAAACCTCACAATACGTGAGGTTTTTGTTTAAAGATTTTATTTATATTCTTTATTTTTGTATATTATTCTAAAATAATCCTTTAGAAACTGTAGTCTACGTCTTTAAGCTGTGAATCTATATCTTTTTGAATTGATTCCACACTTGTTGATGATGTTACATTTGCTGATTGATTTGATGCTGTTTCTATTCCTGAATTTGTTTGAGTATTTGCTGTTGAATTTGTGGGTTGAGTATTCAATCTTTGTCCAAAGAAATATAGAGCAGCTATTATAAGTACCAATACTATTACCAATACTCCTATAATAGGTCCTATTTTCTTCTCCTCTTTTATTACTGGGGGCATACCATTCATCATGCCGCTAGAATTTTGTGTGTTTAAATCCATAATTTTATTTGTGAATTATTATAATTATTAATTTGATTTTGGTTCTGTTGAACTTGCATTAGAGCCCTGTACTTGTGGAGGAGTAAGAATTCTTATTACATTTTTGAAAGCTTCTCGAGCATCTTTTACAGATTTTATCGCATCATCTCCAATTTTTCTTGGTTTTTCAAGAGTTACTTCTGTAGTACTTGCTGTACTTGAAGTTGTCGAAGCATATGAATAAGCTGATAATGCTTCAACTGCAGTTTTTGCTTTTGCTAATTTTTTATTTGCTGTATTCAATGCATTTTTTACATCTTTTCCCGTACTTTCGTCTTTATTTAAACGATCAGATAGTCTTCCTGAGATGTTTGTTAGATTTGTGATTGCTATATTTAGCTCTTTTACCAAGGCATTCTTTCTTATTTCAAATGTCTTCAATTCCATTTTCTTGGCTATTTGTCTCTTTTCAGACTTCATTTCTTTGAACATCGCGGTTGTAGAAGCTCTCATTTCTTCCATTCTTTCGCGATTATTGTCTCTCATTTCCTTCATCTTATCTGTAGTAGAAGCTCTCATTTCCTTGATTTTTTCACGATTATCTTCTCTCATCTCTCTCATTTTTTCAGTACTTGAAGCTCGCATATCTCGAATTTCCTTTACAGCTTCATTTCTTATATCCTTTTTCTCAAATTTATTCTCCAATTTTACTTTGATATTACCAGCAGGCACTGAAGGTACCTTTGTGGGATTATCATTTCCTGTAGAAACTCCTGCAGATGAGCCAGTTACAGCAACATCTGTAGCTTTTGCTATAGAAGCATTTAATGAAATAAATGCGATAAATAACAAAACAACACTAATAATTTTCTTTAAGTTCATGATTATAGTTTTTAGATTAGTCCAATAATAGTTACAGAATAGTAACTAAATAAAATTATATATCATTAAAAGATTTTATGATATATCTTCCTGGGTATTAGCTGTGGATTGTATATCAATTTTCCAACCAGTTAGTTTTGCAGCCAATCTTACGTTTTGACCACCTTTTCCAATGGCCAAAGATTGCTGATCCTCAGAAACTTGAACAACAGCTCTTTTTTCTTCGTTGTTTAGCTCTATTTTTAGTATTTTTGCTGGTGAAAGAGATTCTTCGATAAATTGAGACATATTTTCATTCCATTGAATAATATCTATTTTTTCTCCACCCAATTCACTCATAACTGTAGAAACTCGAACACCTCTTTGTCCAACCAATGATCCTATTGGATCTATATGGCTGTCTTTAGATGATACGGCTATTTTTGATCTAGCACCCGCTTCTCTGGCTATTGCCTTGATTTCTACGACTCCCTGAGCTATTTCAGGTGTTTCTACTTCAAATAGTTTTGCTAGGAATTTTGGATGCGATCTAGATAATTTCAATAATATACCCTTTGGAGTTTCTTCTACTGCGTATAGATAAGCTCTTATTCTTTCTCCTTGTTTGTAATGTTCGCCTGGAATTTGTTCTTCATGAGTAATAATACCCATTGCTCTACCCATATCTACAAATATTGAGCCTCTTTCTATTCTTTGAACATTTCCTGTCACTATTTCACCTTCTTTTTGACCAAATTCACTCATTACAGAGACTTTTTCTGCTTCTCTTATCTTCTGTATTATCACTTGCTTGGCTGTTTGAGCTGAAATACGGCCGTAATTGTCCTTTTGTTCAAGAGGGAATACGATTTCATCGTCTACTTTTGCGTCCTTTTTAATCTTTTTTGCATCATCTATGAGAATGTGATGTTCTGGGTTAAATCTAACTCGAATATCTTCTTCGGCTATGTTTTTTATGTCTTGTTCGTCAATTTCATCTTCCATTATTACTTTGCTTTCATCTACGACGATTTTTACTTGATAAAATTCAACTTTACCTGAATTTATATCAAAATTAGCCCTTATTATTTGGCCTTTTTTACCATATTCTTTTTTGTAGGCAGTAGCTAATGCAAGAGAAATAGCCTCAAGCATTTTTTCTTTTGGTATGCCTCGCTCGTCTTCTAACTGTTGGAGTACAGAATTTATTACTTTTAAATCAAACATATTTAATTTTTTTAGTTTTTTATAAAAAATAGTTCGCTTTCGGCGAACTTCTAACGGTACAAGTATACCATATTGAATAAATATCCACAAGTTAGCTATCATTATTATTTTTTAAATAGTATTATTATGTGCGTATGATAGTTTACAAAAAACTTTTCGTTTTTGTCTCTGTATTTTTGTCTGTTTTTGTATTACTTTTCTCTTTTTCTTCAAGAGCAAAGGCTTTGATAATAAATCCACAGCCCGCTCCAGTATTAATTACTACATATGAACTGTCTGGTTGGGCATGGTCAAATAATATAGGCTGGATTAGCTTTAGTTCAAAAAATGCTGGAGCAAACACAGGAAGTACTTATTCCGTAAAAATGGATGTTGCCGCTTCTGATATGAGTTTCGGTGTTTTAAATGGATATGCTTGGTCTCCAAACATTGGATGGATAAATTTTTCAAAAACTACTGGTATAAATAAATCCGGCAGCTATTTTTACTCTGTTCCCGTGGCTTATCTTTTTGGCGCACATATAAATTCAAGTACTGGATGGGGAAGAGGTTGCTCTTCTACCTCAAATAATGATTGTACTGGATCATATAAGGTTAGTGGTTGGGATGGATGGATAAAATTGTCTGGAACACAGTATTGTGCGGGTACATGTGATCAAACTCCAGGTGATTATTTCTTTGCTTCGCCTTTTCTTGATGGTACAAGAGGGGTAAGTTTTGACAAAACAACTGGTAATTTTTCTGGCTATGCTTGGGGTGGGGATGTTATTGGCTGGATTACCTTTAATCCAAAAGCTTCTGGAGTTCCTCCTGTTACATGTATTGGATGTAAGGCAGATTCTGCTGCATCCGTTACTTTGACTGCTGATCCTGCTTCAGTTCAATACAATTCAAATTATGTTCTGACTTGGCAACCAAAAAATGTAACTTCATGTACAGCGAGTGGTGCTTGGAGTGGAAGTAAAAGCGCATCTCCAAGTCCTTCATACACAGAAACAATATCAAATGCCACCTCTACAAAAACATACTATATATCATGTACAGGTCCGACCGGTAATGCTTCTGCTACAACCACAGTAACTGTTCAATCAGTACCAACTCTTGTTTTCCAAGCTACTCCAGCAGTTGTACCATTAGGTGGTGATACAACCCTTTCTTGGACCTCAACAGGCACATCTTGTTCAGCAGGTGGTGATTGGAATGGTTCAAAAATTGCAAATGGTTCTGAAATAAAGACAGGCTTAACTTCTCCTACTTACAATTACACTATAGATTGTGGTAATGCCACATCAAGTCTGACAGTGCATACTATATCTCTTTGGGGAACCGATAATAATTCTAATAACAATAATTCTCCTTCATTAAAGATTCGAAAGGGGCAATCTGTAAAAATAGGATGGACATTTAATGGTGTGATTGGATCATGCGTAGGCTCATCATCAGTTAATCCTATTTCAAATCCAATACCTTCATGGTTTGATGCTTCTAGTACAGAGAAAACAATTTCA
>CAYTNX010000034.1:0-4079 GCA_964439365.1 uncultured Candidatus Saccharibacteria bacterium
CTATAGCATTTGGTTCTCCGATTTTTATATATGAATCCAAAATATATAATATATAGAAAGGGTAGAATAATATGCCTAGTAATGGTTTGAAGGTTATTGAATACAATGATTTGAAAAGTTTATCTCCAAGCCAATACTCATAAAGCCATGTTTTCTGTATTTTTATATTGTAAGGAGAGAAAGCATTTGCAAGATCATTTTCTGTATATCCAGGTCTTTCATGTCCGAACATTTTGTATATTCTTTGATTGTTTTTGGAATTGTATGGAACTGTCAAAATAAGCTTGCCACCCTTTTTTAATACTCTAGAAAGTTCTTTTATTGCAGATTCATGATCTGCAATATGCTCTATAACTTCAGAACATATAATAGTATCAAATATATTATCTTCGAAAGGTAATTTTGTAAGACTACCTTGATGTGTTTTTATTGAATCTCGATATTCTCCAAGTTCTTTTAGGGTATTGTTTATATTGTCTATTCTCACTTTTTCAATATCTATAGAATTTATATTTTTGTATCCATATTGAGCTAGAGTTAGAGAATATATACCATAACCACATCCAGCATCTAGAATTTTTGCATCTTTGGACGATTTCATTGCCTCTTTCAAAACAATACTAGCTCTCATTCTAAAACCAAGATGAGGCAAGCCTATTATTTTTAGAGCTAATTTACTTATAAAATTATTGTTCATTGAATAGGTTTTCTCATCTGCTGTTGAAAGCTCTATTTTTGAACATTTTGCTAATACAGAACCTATTATCATAATTCAGTTATTTTATAATAAAAAAGGAAAATTAGCTAAATTAACTCATTATTTCATTGATTTGCCATATTATATTAAATTGATATACTCCTTGAATGGCTTACAAGAAACCTAGAATACTTCTGATCGGAGCAGGGTCATTTGGTTTAAAACATCTAAAAACCCTTAGGGATTTGGAGAAACAGAATTTATTGGAAATTGCCGGTATTGTTGTAAAAACAAAATCTTCTCAAGAAAAATTACAAAAAGAGCAAAATCTACCAGTTTTTTGTGAAATAACAGACTCTTTACTAGAAAATGTAGATGCTGTAGATATAGTCACACCCGCTCAAACTCATCTTGATATTATAGAAAAGTGTATAAGTAAAACTCATGTTTTTGTTGAAAAACCTTTGATTTCTGATATTGAAGATTCTAAAAAAATTAGAAAGATAGTATCTAAGTCAGATAAGGTTTTGATGGTTGGTCATATATTTAGATTTCATCCTGCTGTTTTAAAACTGAAAAGTATAATAGAGAAAACAAAATTCAAACCCCATCTTATAGAATCTCATTTTATAAATCCATTAATTGATGATACTGGTAGAAATATAGAATTTGAAATGTTACATCCTTTTGATATTGTAGATTTTCTTTTTAATAAAAAAATAGCAAAAAAACATTCAGAGCAAAAGAATAGAGTAAAGACCGTGGCTATTGTTTATAAAGGAGGAATGCATGCTTTATTTAAATTGGGTTGGTTTGGCCAAGAAAAAGATAGATTTATAAAGCTTACACAAAAAAACAGACAAATTTTCTGTGATTTAATGAAGAATACTGTAAAGATTTATAGAAATGGTCTTTTGGAAGAATCTCATGATTTAAATGATCAAATGCTTCCTTTGGAGGCTGAATTGAGAAGTTTTCTTGATATTATAAAAACATCAAAAAATAAAATAGATTATCCAAATATTGATATTGGATTAAATATTGTAAAAATAGCTAGTCTTCACAATAAAGAAAATATTATTTCAAATAATGAAAAGACAGATAAAAAAATAAATAAAAAGAAAATTGCAATTATAGGGGCTGGAATATTTGGAACAAATTGCGCTATTGAATTGGCTCCTTTTGCTGATGTTACTATTTATGAAAAAAACAGTGATATTCTTACTGAGGCTTCTTTTATAAATCAATACAGACATCATTGGGGCTATCATTATCCTAGAAGTCAGGAAACTGTAAGTGATATATTGCATGCAATAAAAGACTTTGAAGATAGATATAATGGCGCTATAGTTCGTGAATTTCCGACTTATTATAGTGTTGCAAAAGAAAATACAAAAGTTGATTCAAAACAATATATGGAATTTTGTGATAGAAACAATCTTCCTTATACCATTGAATATCCCGATGAAAAATATTTGAATAGAGAAAAGACCGAAATATGTTTGAAGACTTTTGAACCTATTTATAATTTTTCAAAGTTAAAAGAAATAACAAAAACACTATTAAAAAAGACTAAGGTTAAATTGAAATTAAAATCTGAAGTTGTAGATGCTTATGTATTAGAAGATGGTAAAAAAGTATTGAAAATTAAAAAAGACGGAAAAATAGTAGAAGAAAGTTTTGATTATGTAATAAATGTTACTTATGCTAGATACAATAATTTTTGTAATTGGCTTGGATTTCCTAAAAAACCTATAAGATTGGATTTGGTTGAAACACTTTGGGTAAAATTGAATTTGCCTAAGATTTCTTTGGCAGTTATGGATGGTGCATTTACAAATATAGTACCAACAGGGAAAGACGGTGTATTTACTTTGGTTCATATAAAAGAATCTGTTTTGAGAAGATTTGTACCAAAGGATGGTCTTGTTCCTAAAAATATTTTTGATAGTTCAAAAAATTCTAGAATAAAGAGAATTATTGAAAAGAGTATGGAATGGTTTCCTATTGTAAAAGATTTAAAAATATTGAAGGTGCATTATGTATTGAGAGGGGTTAATGCTTTTAGAGAACATGATGATGCTAGGACTTCAGATATTGCAGAGCATGGCTTTGGTTGTTTTTCTATATTGGGAGGTAAAATCATAAATTCAGTGACAATAGCAAAAAAGATGGTGGATATCATTGTAAAATAAGTTTGTCTTGTTATAATCATCTGATATGAATACAAAATTTACCCTCATTATACCGACGTATAATGAATCTAAGATTATAAAAGAGACAATAAAATTGGTTGTTGAAACATTTTCTAAAGAAATAAAAATTCCATGGAGTATTATTGTTACTGATAATGCTTCTGTTGATGGTACAGCAGATATTGTAGATAGTTTAAATGACGCTAGGGTAAAGTCACTCAGATTAAAGGAAAAGGGTCGTGGTAGGGCTATTAGAGCTGGTTTTAAAGAGGCTAATGGCGGTATAGTGGGTTTTACTGATGCTGATTTGCCAATTCATCCAAGCGATATTGTAAGAGCTTTAAATATAGTTTTAAATGGTGAAAGTGAAATAGTAATAGGCAATAGATTTGCAAAAGATAGTGACACTTCAAGTAGAGAATGGATTAGAAATCTTAGTTCTTCTATATTTCTTATTTTGGCAAAAACAATTACAGGCCTTAAGGCAAATGATACTCAATGTCCGCTTAGAATAATGAATGAAAGAACTACTCCTATAATGTTTGCTACTATAGACAATACATGGTGGTCAGAATTGGAATGTATTTTATTGGCTGAGAGATTGGGTGTTAAGATAAAAGAAATTTCTGTTATTTGGAATGAAAAAAGATATGGTGCAAGAAAGAGTACGGTTATGGTTGTACGAGATGGTTTGAAGGCCATAAAAGCCATGATCAAAATAAGATTTCAAATTTACAAACAACTTAGAGATTTGAGAAAGATATTGAAATAAAATTATTTCGTATAGATTGAATCTTCAAATAGTATTTTACCAGTTTTCTTGTCGATTTTTTGATGTAGGGCACCTCTATAATTGAATCCTAAAGATTTTATTTTTTGATAAATATTATCGAAGAGTGGTTGATTTTCGTATAATTGAACAAAAGAAGATTCTATTATCAATATTTTTGCTTGAGAAAAAGTATTTATACCTCCTTCAATAACTTTATCCTCATAACCTTGCGTATCAACTTTTATTAGTATGTTTTTTTCTATTTTTAATTCGGTAAAAACATAATCCAATTTCCTAACTTCTATTTCTTCAGGGGAGTTTTCTTTGGTATGAGGGAAAAGGGTTTTATGGCTTTCAGCCATATTTAATAGAGAAGAGCTTGGATCTAATAAAGAAGAGTTTGGATTTGGAGTAG
>CAYTNX010000034.1:4089-6052 GCA_964439365.1 uncultured Candidatus Saccharibacteria bacterium
TGCAATATGAAACGCCTTTATATTTACTGCTAGAATTAGTTAATGACAATTTTCTACCTGTATTTGCTAATGTTATTTTATCTCTTTGTTGTTTAGATATATTTGCCGGCTTGCCTTTTTTAGCGATGGATATCTTTTTGTTTCTTTCTTCGGAATAAACTCTTCCTTTAGAAGAAGCAGACAATTTCTTTCTTGTCTCCTATGGCAAAGTTGAAAGCTTTAAATTTGTTGTCATTGCTCTCCATCGTCTTTAATTTATCAAAACATTCTTTGAGTGGTTCAAAAGAATAAATAAAAGCATTTGGCAATTCTTCTCTAATCTCTTTGGCAAATTGACCGACATTTGCTCCAATATCCAAAACAGTTTTTATATTTTCATCTTTAAACCAAGACATTTTATTTGCTTGAGGATAATGTCTGTGAAAATCAAAACCAGTTTTCTGTATTATTTTTCTTACAAAGGCCATATTTTTTTGTCTATAAAAATTGTATTTATAAAGGTATCTCCGTACACAAAGTAATCTTTTGATAACATATAATCAATAATATCATTTTCCTTTATCATTTTCTTTCCTTCATATCTTGCACTTTCAACACATATGATTTTGGGTCTGTATTTATCAAAATCTATTGATTTTAGTATTTCAAAATCATATCCCTCTGTATCCAAAGACATAATATCCAAGCCTTTTGAGAAGTATTTTTGAATAATATTATTTGTATTTTCTAGGGGTATTTTTATTATTTTCTCTATTTTTTGATTTCCAAAATTGCCATCCTTAACGTATTTTTGAGCTTCTTCTTTTAGAAAAGTATTTAAGGCTTTTGATGTCATGACATAGTATTCGGCAGAACTATTTTGTACTGGTCCAATACCAATATTTAGACAAATATCTCCTTTTCTAATTTTCTTTATATTTTCAAATAATTCCGGATCTGGTTCTATACATACTCCTCTAGAACCTCTTAGATAAAATAAATATGTATTATTTTTTGATATTGGATTATTTGTACCTATTTCCAAATAATTTGGTTTTTTGATATTTAGTAGAGAAAGAGCGCAGTCCATTATGATATCTTCTCCACATTGAGAAAAGCTATTTCTATTGCCTTTAATCAAAATTTTTTTAATAAAATTTTTATAATTATCAATTTTCAAAAATTTCTTTATTTTATTTGTTTGTTTTGGAAATCTATTTTTTATAGGCTCTAGTATTGTATCTTTTAAGCTTTTATATCCACCAAAAATTGTTTTGAAAGCAAAATCATCAGCATTTTTATTTGCCTCTATTTTATTTGGGTGAATAAGAGGGAAGGTGGTTTCTGTTACTTTCATTTTTGACAATTCACTTTCTGGGTTTTTTGTATGAGTAGCTTCTGTTCCAAAGCCTATATTGGATATCATATTTACCTTTGGAGTTATTGATAAGCCTTGATTGTCCATACACACATATGCCCAAGGTCTATCCCAGCTATTTCTTAATCCATTGTAATATGTATCAAAAAGATTCACCCAATATTTGTAAACTCTATTATTTTTTAGTACCTTCCTTAGACTTTCTTGTTTTTTTGATTCCGGCCATTTTTTCATTTCTATATCATATTTATTCCAAGCTCTTCTCCAGCTAGCCCAACCCCAAAGATATGGTAATACTGAAAAATAATAGCTTTCTTTTATTTTGAATTTATTATTTTTTTGTTGGAATGAGCTACCACTAATTTGCATTATATTTTCATTGTCTTTGTATTTTTCGAGCAATTCCTCACAGAATTTGAAGAAAGATGGTTCTGGAATGCAATCATCCTCAAGTATTATTCCTGATTCAACATTCTCAAAAAACCAAGTTACAGCAGAGCTTGGAGCTAGATGACATCCAAGATTTTTATCTCTAAAAAGTTTATGTATTGCGCATGGCCAATCAATATTCTCGACTATTTCTCTGGTTTTTTTACAATTTTCTAT
>CAYTNX010000035.1:0-5930 GCA_964439365.1 uncultured Candidatus Saccharibacteria bacterium
TACTTCCAAAATAATACAAGATTGCACCAGTTATAATACTTGAAGTGTTTGAATCTCTTATAGAAAGCCAGGCTCTAGCAAAACCCTCATGCATAGCGTCACTAATACCCTTTCCTCTCTTCAATTCTTCCTTCATTCTTTCAAAAATAAGGATATTTGCGTCCACAGCCATTCCAATAGAAAGAATAAATCCAGCAATTCCAGCTGCGGTCAAAGTAACAGGTATCAATTTGAATAAAGCTAGCATTATTATTGTATAAACTCCCAAAGAAATAACGGCAAACAATCCAGGCAATCTATACCAAATCACCAAGAAAATACCGATTACGATAAGAGAAATAACACCAGCTCTTATTCCACCATTTAAAGCAGATTGACCTAGAGATGCACCGACTGTTTGTGTTGAAATAAGCTCTATTGGAACAGGCAAAGCACCGTAATTTAGATTTCTAACCAATAATTTGGCCTCATCAATCTTGAAGCTACCAGAAATTACAGCTTTTCCATCTTTTATCTCATCCCTTACAACCGGAAGTGATATAGGATTACCATCTAAAAATATTCCTACTATATTGCCTATATTCTCTTTTGTGACTTTGGCAAACAATTTTCTACCCTCTGAATTGAAATTTAGAGCAACAGAAGGTTCGCCTGTAGTCTGAGAGAACTCTAATACAGCTTTTTCTAACATACGTCCTGTTATTCCTGTAGGTTTAAATAATTTCTTCAATTCATTTACCTTTTCTGCATCAGAAAGCTTTTTATTGTCATTTAGAGTCTGTAAATCCGCCTTATCTATAGTCTGAAATTCCAAAACAGGAGTTTGACCAATCATTTTTATAGCATCGTCTATATTTGTAACCCCAGGCAATTCTACAATGAGTTTTTCTTGAGCCTCCTTTGAACCCAAAACCCCAGCCTGTTCTATTTGAACTATAGGTTCACTAACTCCAAAAAGATTTACTCTTCTTTCTATAATATCTCTCAATGCCTGCATAGAAATAGGTACATCACTTTGAGATATCTTTGAAATATCAGCTTTATAAACAAGATGAGTTCCTCCGTTCAAATCCAATCCGAGTTTAAAAACACGTCCTATACTAGAATTTGGATAAATCTCTGAATAATAAGTAAATAAACCAATACCAATCGCAATAATTAACAGAAATACTGCTATAATCCTTGTTTTTAACATAATGTGTTTATTATAGAGATTTAATTGCTTTTTGCAATTATTTTAATAAATTGAACAGATTATTCATCTACCGACAAATGTTATAAGAACCTTTATAGTTCTCAAAGCTATTTTCAAATCCAATAGAAAAGATCTATGTTTAATGTAAAAAAGATCATAGGACAATTTGTTTCTAGTTTCTTCAATACCAATACCATGATGAGGATGTTCGCCGTATATTTGAGCCCATCCAGACAATCCAGGCTTTATGACATGACGAATATTGTAATAAGGAATTTGCTCAGCATAATGCTTTACAGGATCAGGAAATTCTGGACGAGGACCAATAAGAGATATGTCGCCTATTAATACATTCCATAATTGTGGCAATTCATCTATTCTTGTTTTTCTGAGAAAAGAACCGACTCTTGTAACTTTATTCTGAACAGTACCCCATTTTCCATTATCATTGGCAATGGTCATTGTTCTAAATTTTATTATTTTAACTATTTTATTGTATTGACCAATACGATTTTGATAACTAAATATTGCACCACCATCATCAAATTTTATAGCCAGAATAATAAAGGGATAGAAAACTATTGATATTAGGCCAATTATGAAAGATACAAATATATCAAATAATCTCTTTAAACTATCATAAACAACCTTTGGAGCTACAGAAGACATATTTTCAATAAACCAATTCTGACTTACCAAAGACAGAGGAACTCTATCGAAAATAGCCTCATACATCTTACTAACATCAAAGAAAAGTATTCCAGATAAAGCAAAATTGTATAGATTTGGTATAACATTTACCAAATTTGGATGTCTTGTATCGATAATAACCATATTTATATCATTATTATCTATATAAGAAGATATTTCTTTTGTTGTTTCTGATTGATTCAAAGATGGCTTTATCATTTTTAAAAATGATAAATGATATCGTGAATTATTATTTACTTCTTCAAACAATTCCTGTGCTTCATCTGTATCCCCTATCAATAATGCTTTTTGAGTCTTTTTTGGACCCATTCTAGGGGCAAGAAACATTCTCCAAAGAAACATAAGTATAAGAGAAATAATAAGATAAACAAAAAGAAAAATCTTGGGTGATATAGAAAAGAAAGGAATAAAATAAAAGAAAGCTATGCCAATAACAGCATTTACAATTTGAACATTTAAAAGAACTATGGGCAGTCTATTTTTGAAAATAATAGTATGCTTTTCATAAAGACCAGATATAAAATTTACCAAAACAAAAGCCACGAATAGTATTGAAAATGGATACAAATGTTTTTGTAATATATCAAGAGATGGAGATGATCCGTATCTTATAAAAAGAGTGAAAAATAGCGATATAACCAATATCAAAATATCGCCAAAAAACAGTATTAGGGCTTCTTTTCTATGTATTGAATTCATAGACGATATAATACACAAAAATCAATAAAAATGGTACTCTAATCCTATGAAAGTGTTAATACTTATAACCAAATCAAATTGGGGTGGCGCTCAGCGTTATGTCTATGATTTGGCTACAAATCTACACAAAAAATCTTATGAAGTAGAGGTTATGGCTGGAGGTAATGGCCCTCTTATAGATAAATTATTGCAATCAAATATCAAAGCAAGCAGTGAATTACCTATAGGTCGTGATATAAATTTATTTGAAGATATAAAAGCCTTTTTTAAACTTATTAAAATAATAAAAGAAAGAAAGCCAGATGTATTGCATGTAAATAGTTCAAAAATCGGAGGATTGGGTGCTTTGGCTGGTAGATTAAATAGGGTTCCTAAAATAGTCTTTACTGCGCATGGTTGGGCATTCAATGAAAATAGAACATTCATATCAAAATTACTTATTAGAATTAGTTATTGGCTAATTTTAATACTTTCACATTCAACAATAGCTGTATCCGAAACCACAAAAAAACAAATAAGCACTTGGCCATTTTCATTTGAAAAAATATCTGTAGTACACAATGGAATAAGCACAGAACCTTTATTTTCAAAAATAAATGCTAGGTATGAATTGGCAAAAATAGATAGTAGATTGAATGATATATTCAAATCAAAAAACACCACAATTATAGGTAGTGTTGGTGAATTACATCATATTAAAGGATATGATTATGCAATAAAAGGCATAGCCGAAATAGTAAAACATTTAGAATCACAAAAATCTGATAAAAAATTATTATATATAATAATAGGTGGCGGCGAAGAGAAAGAAAAACTGCAAAAACTAATAAAAGATTTGAATGTTGAATCTTCAATATTATTACTTGGATATGTATCACAAGCGTCTCAATACCTTAAAGCCTTCGATTTATTCTTATTGCCCTCTTTATCAGAAGGCTTCCCTTATATAGCCCTAGAAGCTGGATTAGCGAGTTTACCGATAGTAGCAACAGCCGTTGGTGGAATACCCGAAATTATTGATGATATGAATTCTGGAGTACTTATTCAGCCTCAAAAGCCAAGAGAAATAAAACATGCAATCGAATTCTATTTAACCCATAAAAAAGTTCAAAAAGAGTACGGATTAGCTATAAATACCAAAATAGTAAGTGAATTTTCTATAGAAAAAATGGTTGAAAAGACAATTCAAGTATATCTATCAAATAAAAGTAAATAATAATTATATTATTTTAAGGCCCAACGAACTCATTTTTGATAAGATCTTTATGGGCTACTCTTCTGTATCTTTGCATTCCCATCAAAATTCCTAAACCTGTAAATTCAGTCAGAAGATGTGTACCTCCATAACTCAAAAAAGGTAAGGTGGTTCCCGTAACAGGAAGTAATTGAATATTCATTCCTATATTTATAATAAAATGAACAATAATAAGAATTGCTACCCCAGAACCAAATAATATTTCAAAATTACTAGCACCTTTCATTGTATTTATTATGATTCTCCATATAACTATGGCAAATAAAATCAATAAAATAGTAACTCCAGCAAATCCCCATTCTTCAGCAAAAGCTGCAAATATAAAGTCTGTTTGATATTCTGGCAAAAACTTCAATCTAGATTGTGTTCCATAACCTACACCCTTACCCAAAACCTGACCAGAGCCTACGGCTATTGTTGATTGATAGGCATTGTAACCAGTACCATGTATATCAGCCAATGGATTTATAAAGTTCTTTATTCTATTTTTCTGATAATCTTTGAATCCAAAATTCCACATACCAACAAAAGTCAAAACTCCCAAAATAAACATTATAAATAAATGTTTTTTAGAAACCCCTGATACCAAAATCATGCCGAACCATATAAAAAATATAATGATAGCAGAACCAAAGTCTGGCTGTATTAATACAAGAGAAAATATAACAAAAGCATAAAAACCTGATACAAAAATATGGCGTATATTTGCAATTTCTATATGTCTTCTAGAAAAATATTTTGCCAAAATAATAATAACCACCAATTTTATCGGATCGGAAGGTTGAAAAGACAAAAGACCAAATTTAAACCAAGAAATAGCACCTTTTGTTACCTGCCCTACAGTGAAAAGTAAAATAAGTATTAAACAAGAAATTATAAACAATGACACAGAAACCCAGGTTTTTCTAAGAAAACGGAAATCAATAAAACTTAATACAAAAAATAGAATCAAAGAGAAAATAATCCAAATCATCTGACGACCAAAAAAATTACCATCTCCTGTAAAAGAATTCATGGTTATTAGTCCAGCTCCCAAAAGAGGTAAAGTTGATATAAATAGAATCCAATCTAAACTATTTTTTTCTCTATTATCTCCAAGTTTATAGCTAGTAAAAAATGAATTGATTTTTGACAATAGACTATTTTTCATACTATCTATCAGGTAATGGTTCAATAATAGGAAGCACCTCTATGCTTGTAACATTTCCCTTCCTATTTACAGGCCAAGTAAAAGGAGCAATTTCTCTGCCAGACTTTGAATCTATGGAATCTATAGTGGTTCTTGAAAAACCTATAACATTGCCGTCCAAATCAAATAATACAGCTGATACCAAGACATTTTTGTATTTATAAAAAGTACGATTTTCAAGTACAACCTCCAATGAAGATCCTTTTTCATCTTCATTGTATTTTTTATCAATAACTACCAAACCACCTAAATTGTCTGATGATTTGAACCAAACTGGAGCTTCTGTAAATTCAAAAGTGGCTTTTGCAGGTATTCTTTTTCCTACATTTACTATTGGTTCAAAAGCTAATGAATTTCTATGAGGATAAAGAGTTACTTTGCCTCTTTTTTCTATTATCACAATTCCCTTATCATCAAATAAAGTCATTTTGTATGGAACGTCTATGGCTGCACCGCTTACATTTTGATTTACTATATAAGCTGCGACATTGTATATACCATCTGCTACTTTTTCAAATTTAGCACCACCCCAATCTATTCTAGGGGGAAGAAAAGAGCTTTGGCATAAACGAACACATGAACCACCACAGTCTACGCCTTTTTCATCTCCATTTTTTATACCATCAAAACAAGTGGGTGCTTTATAGAAAAAATAAAAAGCAGGCACAATAATAACTACAATCAATAGTAAAATAACTATTGATGAATAAGTAAATTTTCTTCTTGATGACCAAGATGCCATGGGAATATTGTATCACAAAAAATTAAAGCTTATAAAATTTAAAATATGAAAAACAACTTAATGTTTTTAAGTAAAATCTAGAGTGAAAATTGAATACTTTGTACTGGCGACTAGCTACTTTCCCCTTCATATGAGTATC
>CAYTNX010000036.1:0-5818 GCA_964439365.1 uncultured Candidatus Saccharibacteria bacterium
CAATTTTCCTCAAGATCGTATTACCGATCATCGTATAAAAGAGTCATGGAGTAATATACATACTATTATGGCAGGCAAGCTTGACGATATCATAGAAAAATTGCAGTCCTATGAAAAAGAGGCTCAGAAGTTGCAAAACTAAGACCTATTTGCTACACTCTCTCTACATTATTTTATGGCTTCAAATACAGAAAACAAAACAAATAATTCAGTTATAGACAGCATGTTCAAGGCGGGCACTCATTTTGCTTTCTCTAGAACACGTCGTCATCCTACTATTACCCCTTATATTTTCGGTGTAAAAAATAAAGTAGAAATATTTGATCTAGAAAAGACTAGTGAGCTTTTGAAAAAAGCTCAGGAGTTTGTTGCTTCTTTGGCAAGAGAAAACAAATCAATACTTTTTGTTGGAGGTAAGAGTGAAGCTAGAAATTCTATAAAAATAGGTGCTCTTTCAATAAATATGCCTTATGTAGATGGAAGATGGATTGGTGGTACTCTTACAAATTTCCCTCAAATCAGAAAGAGAGTAGAAAAACTAGAAAGATTAAATTCAGAAAAAGAAAAAGGAGAATTGGCAAAATACACAAAGAAAGAAAGACTATTGATAGATAGAGAAATAGCAAATCTAGAAAGATTCTTTTCTGGTGTTGTATCAATGAAAGATCTTCCAAAGGCTTTGTTCGTTATCGATCCAAAGAGAGAAAAGAATGCTGTAAAGGAAGCACAAGATATGGGTATACCAGTTATTGCTCTTCTAGGTTCAGATTGCAATATAAAAGACGTAGATTATCCTATAGTTGGTAATGATTCATCTCAGACAAGTATACAGTTTTTCACACAAGAGATTACAAAAACATATTCAAACACAAAGAAATCATAGTTTTAAGTGTTTGTTTTTTCTGGTATAATAAGTTTTACTCATTATAAGTTAAGTAAATACTAAATATGATTACTACAGAACAAATAAAGGAATTAAGAGATTCAACTGGAGTCTCAGTTATGCAGTGCAAAAAAGCTTTAGAAGAAGCTGGAGGTAGTTTGGAAAAAGCTATGGTTATTCTTAGAAAGAAAAGTGGAGAAATCGCTGCTAAGAAAAGCGATAGAACTTTTGGTGCGGGCACAATACAAGCATATGTTCATTCTACAGGAAGAGTAGCTTCTATGGTTGAATTACTATGTGAGACAGATTTCGTGTCTGGTAATGAAGAATTTAAGGCCTTGGCTAGAGATATAGCAATGCATATTACTGCGTCAAATCCAAAGTTCCTAAAGAAAGAAGATATAACAGAAGAGGCTAGAAATACTGCAAAAGAAGTTTTCATGAAAGAAGTTGAAGGAAAGCCAAAAGACATGCAAGACAAAATCCTAGAAGGAAAATTGGCTACTTATTTTGGTGAAATGGTTTTATTAAATCAGCCATTCATAAAAAATCCAGATATAACTATAGAAGGTTTGGTACAAGCAGCTGTACAAAAATTTGGAGAAAAAATAGAAATTGCCAGATTTGCTCGCTTGGGAGTTCTCGAAAGATAATTTTATGTCAGCATTTTTGAATGTATCTACAATATTATTTTACGTATCTCTTTTGCTAATTATTGCAATGATATATTCAAAGTCATTGGAGATAAAATCTACAAAAAAGACTTTTCTATCAAAACTTTCTGAAAAAACAGATGTTTATATAATTAATTCTATAAACTGGATTAAAAGAGTGATATCATATATAAATAAGAATAGTGCTATTGCACTTATTCAATGGATTGCGTATCATATTCTTTCATGGGCAAGGGAGCTATATGTATGGCTTCACAAGAAGGCCCATGCACATCCACCATCAAAGAAAGTTATTGATATGGTGAGAGGAAGGGTGGAAATGAAGAGAAATGGCGGCGCTTCATTTTATTTGAAAAGCATATCAAATGCTGATGAAGAATAAAGAGATTGTTTGATAGATAACAAAGTCAGCATAATGTGTTAAGATATTGAAAATTAGGTTTGGATCTGGCATATCGTTTTTAAAAATTTTTTGCCACCTTAGCTCAGTTGGTAGAGCAACGCTTTTGTAAAGCGAAGGTCCCCAGTTCAAGTCTGGGAGGTGGCTCAGAGAAGATAATAAATAAGAAGCTTTAATATGAATAAATTAAACTCTAAATCGAAGGAATATATAATATCTACTGATTCAGAAAAAAATCTAAAAAAATCTTTATTAGAGAGAAAAGATGTAGAAGCTCAGCGCATTATAAAATATCTAGAGATGCCAGATCTTTCTAGAACAGAATCAAGTCCTCTTTTTGAAATAATACAAAAAGTTAGAAATCTACCAGGTTTAAATGGCTTTGATAATATCGTAATACCAGAAATTGTTCCTGCAGATATTAGTTTTGATTTATTCGATTTTGCTCCAAATCATCCAGCAAGAAGTAAATCTGATACTTATTATGTAGATGATAAAAATATATTGAGAACACATGATACAGTTATGTGGTATTACTATATGAATCTTCCAGAGATTAAGGAAAAGATAAAAAACGGCGAATCATTGGGAGTTATGTGTTATGGAAAAGTTTATAGAAAAGATGAAATAGATCGAAAGCATATGAATATCTTTCATCAAATGGGAGGTCTTTATATGGCACCTGAAAACAAAGAAAAACTTTCTATAGATGATTTAAAAAATATACTTACTCATATTGTTCAGGGTATTTTTGGTAAAGACATAAAATATCGTTTTAATGTAGATACATTTCCTTATACAGATCCTAGTCTTGAAGTTGAGGTGGAAATAAACGGTCAATGGCTAGAAATATTGGGTGGAGGTATGCCTAAGGCTAGTGTAATGAAAAATTTTGGAGTAACTGGCTACAATGGCTGGGCTTTCGGTTTTGGTCTTGAGAGATTGGCTATTATCGGTATGGAATTGCCAGATATTCGTTTGCTTTGGTCAAAGGATCCAAGAGTGGTAAAACAATTGAAATTAGGAAATAAATACAATGATGTAAGTAAATTTCCTGCTATCACTAGAGATATTTCATTTATTGTAAAAAATGATTTTATTCCAAACAATTATTTTGATTTGGTTAGAGACCTTGCTCCTGGTCTTATAGAAGAAGTTTCTTTATTGGATAAATACGAAAATGAAGCAAAATTTGGAAAGGGTAATATAAGCTATGCTTATAGAATAATTTATAGATCTATAGATAGAACACTTACAAATCAAGAAATAGATGTTTTGCATAAGAAATTAGAAGAGATTACTCAGAAGACATATAATGCCACAATAAGATAGATTTGGAGATAGCTTTTTCATCCTATTTAATCAGGAAAATAATATTTTTTCATAAATTAAAAATTTTGACAAAATGCTATAAGTATATTAGTATTTTTTTTGGATTGCTCAAGCAGTCTTATGGGGTACAGCTAGTCCATTTATAAAAGGACGCAAAACCTCATAGGTTAACAAACATCAGTATCAGAGAGGAAATGAATGAAACTCAGACTGATTAAACCAACCCTCGACGTCATTAAGGTCTCGAAGGGTGGTGTGGAAGAAGAACGTTTCGTGATTCGCGGTGTGATCGATCCGAAGACTTTGGATTCGATTCAGACCGCTGATTATCAGAGGGAAATCATCCCTGGTTCCAAGGTCAAGGCTCTCATGGATGCGGCAAGCTCTTCGGTGCTTCCGGACATTGAGCTCGGAATGCGTGGTGACAAGTATCAGGTTCGTACTTCGGAAGACGGGGAAGTCTTTGTTGTACAGGACGATGTCTTCGTCATCGATGGGCTTCAGAGGGTGAATGCTCTCCGTACCTTGATGGCTGAGAAACCTGATTCGAATCCGAGAATCGGAGCACTCGTTCATGTCAACACGACTTTTGATTGGGAGCGGGAACGTTTCCGTATTCTCAATCAGGAGCGGTCTCGTCTCTCTCCGAATATTCTGCTCCGGAACAGTTGTTCTGAACATCCCGGAGTTGATCTGGTGCACAATCTCTGTACCCAGGATGGCACCTTCGTTCTCTATAGGAAGGTCACTTGGTGTCAAAGGCAAAAGCGTTCTGAGCTGATTCCAGCCATGAGGCTTTGTATCGTCGCTTCGATTCTCCATGCTCGTTTTATTCCTGGAGGACGAACTGATGATGTCCGCGATGTTGTTCCTTCGCTCGATAAGAAGCGCGAAATCGTCGGTCCGAACATCATGAGGGAGAATCTTCGGGTCTTCTTCGGGCTTGTTGATGAGTGCTGGAATCTGAGGGATATTGTGCATCGAGAGCATTCCCCGCAGATCAAGTCCACATTTCTTACGGTTTTGGCTGACTTGCTCACGCAGCACAGTCAGTTCTGGAACAATAACCGCCTTACCGTCAATGCTCGCATGCGTCTGAAGCTCAAGAAGTTCAGTCTTCTCGATCCCGAGATCAGTCGCTTGTGTGGGTCTGGTGGTCAGGCGAAGAGCTTGCTCTTCCAGATCCTTTTGAACCATATCAACAAGGGTCGGAGAACCGGTCATCTGGTTTCCGATGAGGAGGAAGATTCTTCGAATGAGTGAATGATGTATTTGTTCTGTGTTTGAAATGGATTGAGTAAACCTAGATTACTTACCCGCCATGTCGAAAGACTTTTGGCGGGTTTTTTCATCCTATTTAATCAGGAAAATAGCCGTTTTTTTACTAGCAAAAATTTTTGAAATTTGTTATAATTTACACACTTAAAAACAACAAAAATGGCAAAATCACAAGACAAAGATAATGAAAAGAAAGTGAAAAAAGATAGCTATGGAGCAGATTCTATTCAGGTTCTAGAAGGCTTGGAGCCCGTAAGAAAGCGTCCTGGAATGTATATAGGAACAACTGGTCCTGATGGATTACATCATCTTATAACAGAAATTTTCGACAACTCAAGAGATGAAGCCATGGGTGGTTTTGCAGATCATATAGAAGTAGCTCTTTTACCTCATGATAGAGTAAGAGTTACTGATAATGGTAGAGGTATTCCAGTCGATATTCACAAATCCACAAAAGTTTCTGCTCTAGAAACAATCATGACAGTTCTGCATGCCGGAGGTAAATTTGGAGGTGATGAAAGTGGATACAAAGTTTCTGGAGGTTTACACGGAGTAGGTGCTTCTGTAGTAAACGCTCTTTCTGTTTATACTCAAGTATTAGTTCATAAAGAAGGTGATGGTATTTATATGCAGGAATATTCTCAAGGAAAGAAAAAAGCTGCAGTAAAGAAAATTGGATCCACAAAAGAACATGGAACTATAGTTACTTTTGAACCAGATATAGAAATTTTTAAAGAAGTAAAATTTGATTTTACTAGAATAGTAAATTCATTGAGACAGCAAGCGTATTTGGTAAGAGCTCTAAAAATAACTGTTATTGATGCCAGAGAAGTAGCAGATTTGGAATTGGACAAAGATGTATTTTATTTAAGTGAATTAAATTTACAGGTTCCATCTCAATCTTTCTATTTTGAAAATGGTCTTACCTCTCTTGTAAAATTCAACAATCAAATACTAAAACCTATACACAAAAATATATTTTATATAGAAAGAAAAGTCGAAGGTGTAGAATCAGTTGAAATAGCTTTGCAATATGCAGATGATATTTCTGCTCGTATACTTCCTTTTGCAAACAATATTTACAATCCAGAAGGAGGTACTCATGTTACAGGTTTCAAAACTTCTCTTACAAGAAGTTTAAATACATATGCAAAGAAAAACAATTTGGCAAAAGATGGCGAGGACAATTTTACAGGAGATGATGTGCTAGAAGGACTAACTGCTGTTATATCTGTAAAACTTCGCGAAATC
>CAYTNX010000037.1:0-5607 GCA_964439365.1 uncultured Candidatus Saccharibacteria bacterium
AGGTGGATATGTTTATATTGCTCAGCCACCTTTGTATAAAGTAAAGAAAGGTAAAGAAATAATGTATTTTTATACAGAAGAAGAAAAGGTAAAGGGCTTAGGAAAAGATATAGACAATAGCCAAATAAAAGAAATATTGGAAAGGGCAGAGGAAGATACAGAAAATGATGAAGAAATTGTAAATGAAAAATCTCCAAAGATTTCTATTCAAAGATATAAGGGTCTAGGAGAAATGAATGCAGATGAATTGTGGGAAACAACCATGGATCCAGAAAGACGAATATTGAAAAAGGTAAATATAGATGATGCGCAGGAAGCAGATAAGGTTTTTGATATGCTTATGGGTACAGATGTTCCTTCTAGAAAAATGTTCATCCAGTCAAACGCCAAAAAGGCAACTATTGACATCTAATTAAATTTAGTATATACTACTGTCGTATATAAATATATAAAATCATGAAAAAGATACTAATCTTAATAGCTTTTGTGTCTGTATTATTTGTAACAAAACCTTATAAAGTTTTGGCTTTTGACCCTATGCAGATTATAGATCCTTTCTGTTTATTTGCTTGTGAAGAAAAGAAGCCTACTACTATTACAAATAGCTACAATCAAAATAGCAATATAAATTCTCCTGGGGGTTCTGTTATTGTTACAGGTACTACAAGATCAGAAATACCAAAATATTCCTCAAATACAACTCCTGTTTATCTTGCAAATAATCCAGTATATTCTCCTTTGACAGCGACTTGTTATTCAACACCAACATCAGCAAATGTCGGAGATGTTATATCATGGAGATCTTCTACTTCTGGTGGAAATGGTACTTATTATATTACTTGGTCTGGAAGTGATGGACTTAGTGGTTTAGGTACTTCTATAACTAGAAGTTATAGTACTGCTGGTTCAAAATTTGCTACTATCACTGTTGTATCAGATGGACAAACTATTTCAAGAAATTGTAATAATAATGTAGAAATAAATAATTATAATTATCCTGTTTACAATACTCCTGTTTATTATCCAACATACACTTATCCAACTTATTACAATTCTTATGGAAGTCTAGGAGTATCTTGTTATTCAACCCCAACATCAGCAAATGTAGGTGATACTATTTCATGGAGAACTTCACCTTATGGTGGCGATGGAAATTATTATATTACTTGGACAGGTAATGATGGACTTTCTGGATATGGATCAAGTATTTATAAAACATACAATTACTCTGGTTCAAAATATGCATCTGTTACAGTTACATCAGCAGGCCAAACAGTAACTCAAAACTGTAGCAATAATGTTCAGATCTATGATAATAATTATTACAATAATAACAATAATTACTATTACAATAACAATTATTCTTCTCAAATATATATTTCTTGTTCAGCAAATACTACATTTTCACCAATTGAATCAAATGTAACATGGCAAGCAAATGTTACAGGAGGAAATGGATATTATACTTATAGTTGGACTGGTACTGACAATTTGTTCGGTACAAATAGATTGGCTAGTGTTATCTATCATACTCCTGGCGTAAAATCAGCAAGTCTAACTGTATATTCAGGAGGTCAAACTTATACTCAAGCATGTTCAAATACAGTTACAATAGGTTCACAAAATAATCAATATTATTCAAATAACAATTCAGGAAATATTCAAGTAGCTTGTTATGCAGACAAAACACCTGTAAGTATAAACACCCCTGTTACTTGGTCTGTAGAAGCTACAGGTGGTTCAGGAAACTTCACATATTCTTGGACTGGTACTGATGGTATATCTGGAAATCAACCTTCTCTTACAACATATTACAATACAAGTGGAAAGAAAAGCGCTACAGTTACTGCCGTTTCTTCAAATGGTCAATCAATAACTCAATCATGTGGAAATGTTGTATTGGTTAAAGCAAATATAGTTCAAAATAGTAAACAGAATAATAAAATAGCTAAGACAGATAAAAATTCTGATCAATTGGATTCATCAGCTCTGACTGCTTCATCATTATTTTCTCTAAAAAATGTTCCTTGGGGTTCAGTTGCCGTACTAGTAATACTTATATTGGTATTTACTATAATATATTTAATTCTGAATAAGAATAAAATATAAAAGGGTATAGGGAACGGGTGTTGCTCCAAATATGATGTCTAAAAATTAAATAAGTTTTCAAAACAAAATACCTCTACAAAGAGGTTTTTTGTTTTGTGTTTGTATATGGCATATACATAGCTTATAAACTACGAGGCTATTTCAAGATATTCAAAATTAGCGGTATCATTGACAATACACACAATATATGCTATCATTATATACGGTAATGGGCAGGTTCCAATCTAAGCCCATCCTCAACTCAACTCAGTAAGTCACCAGGAGGAAAAATGAGCATCGTTGTCATCAATGGTTCGATTCACTACATCATCCACGGTCAGGTTCTTTCTGTCGAGGAATACCTGGACATGATCAAGAATGGCGTCTAGGTCAGGGCGATCTGATCAATTGAGAGTGAATTGAAACAGGCGCCCCGAAAAGCTTTTCGGGGCGCCTTTTCTCCTCTCTGCATTTTTACAAACTATTTATTTTTTCTCCAAAATCTCTTTATAGATTTTTTCCAAAACTTCATTTTCTGTCAATTGACCTATTTGTCCAGCATCTCTACTTTCAAGAGTGATTTTTCCAGCAGCCAAATCCTTGTCGCCGATTATTATAAAATAAGGGGCTCTAGATATTTTTGCTGCACGTATTTTTTTGCCAAATCCATCATGAGACAAATCTATTTCTGTACGAATATTTTTTTCTTTTAGTTTATCTACTATTTGTAAGGCTTTTTCATGATGAGAATCCGCTACGGGTATTACTACTACTTGTGTTGGTGAAAGCCAAAGGGGGAAATTGCCTGATGTGTGTTCTATCAGTATAGACATAAATCTTTCTATAGAACCCATTATGGCTGCATGTATCATTACTATTCTTTCTTTTTCACCTTTTTCATTCATACATGTAAGGTCAAATCTTTCTGGTTGAACCATGTCCAATTGAATTGTGGCTACTTGCCATTCGCGTCCGAGAGCATCCTTTGCCATAAAGTCTATTTTTGGTCCATAAAATGCCGCTTCTCCAATACCGATAAAATAGTCAGAATTTTTTTCTTTTGCTATATCTTCTAGTATTTTTTCAGCGATCTCCCATTTTGTTTTGTCGCCAAGATATTTTTCTGGATTTTGTGTATCGTGTTTTGATACTCTAACCCTCAATTTGAAACCAAAAGTTCCATAAAATGTATTTACTATATCCCATACTTTTAGGAATTCATCTTTTACATCTGACATACGACAGAAAACATGCGCATCATCTTGTGCAAAAGATCTAACTCTAGATAGTCCAGATAATTCTCCAGATTGTTCATCTCGATAACACATTGTTGTGTTTGCATATCTTTGAGGCAATTCTCTGTAGCTCCAAGGTTTTCTCGCATATATTTGAGTATGATGAGGACAGTTCATGGGCTTCATAGCAAATTCATGTCCTTCTCTTGTAGTTATTTTAAATAATTCATCTTTAAATTTGTCCCAATGGCCGCTAGTTATATACAAATCCTTTTTTGTAATATGAGGTATTTCTACTTTTTGATATTCTCTCATTTGTCTCAAACTCCAAACATATTCATCCAATAGATTTCTAAGTAAAGTTCCTTTTGGAGTCCATAGAGGCAATCCTTGTCCGACAAGGGGAGAAAATGTAAATAAATCTAGCTCAACACCTAGTTTTTTGTGATCTCTTTTCTTTGCTTCGATTATTTGTGTTTCATAATCATCCAATTCGAGTTTTGAAGGGAAGGCAAGACCATATATGCGAGTTAGCATTTTATTTTTTTCATTTCCTCTCCAATAAGCACCAGCTACTCTAGAAAGCTTGAAGGAATCAGAAGCTATTTCTTTTTGTGGATTTTCACTATGACCACCTCTACACAGATCTGTAAAATCGCCACATGTATATAGTGTTATTTTTTCACCTTTTTTAACTATTTCTTCTACAAGCTCTATTTTGTATGTATTGTTTTTAAAATATTTTTTTGCTTCATCTTCGCTTATTTCTTTATGGCTAAATTTTGTCCATGATTTTAGATTCTCTTTCATTTTTTTCTCAATATTGAAAAGTTCCTTTTCTGAAAGTTTGACTTCATTTGGAAATTCAAAATCATAGTAAAAACCATCATCAATTGCTGGACCTATTGTGGGCAATGCCTCAGGATATAGTTCCAATACAGCAGATGCTAGCAAATGCGCCAATGTATGACGAATATTTTCGATATTTTTTTCTTTCATGGCTTTAACTGTAACATTTTTAAGATAATGTGAGGAGGGGATTGACTAATTATTATTATTGTGTTTATTTAAATTTAGAATAAAATATATTTTGGATATAAAAAACGAAATCCTCACACAAGGTGAGGAAATCTCGGAGCCCAAAGGCACAATAGACACATTATAGCAAAGATAATTTTAATTACAACGTACATCTACCCCAAAACCTTAACTCTTTCAACAATCATGCTTTTTTGTCCATTTCTTTCAGACATTTTGCCTTTTATTGCTATACATTTGTCTGGAACAAATGCAGATTTGAATTCTATAAGTATTCTTGGAAATACTACGGTTTCTAATTCTCCAGAGAAGTCTGCAACTTTTACAAATGCCATTTGATCTCCCTTTTTTGTATTTATTGGTTTGATTTCTTCTATTATGCAAGCCAGAGTTACCTCAGCTCCATCTTTTATATTTTCTTTTGCTTTCTTTATATCCATATCTCTCTTCTCAATAATTTCTTTAAATCTATCCAGTGGATGTCCAGAGATGTATAAGCCGAGTAATTCTTTTTCCCATGCTAGTTTTTCTCTCATTTCAGCTTTTGGAATTTCTGCTAGTTTTAATGTCGGTACAGAAGATTGATCTGACATCAATCCAAAAAGGGAATCTTGATTGTCTGATTGATTTCCTCTCTCTTTATTGTAATTTAGAAGAGTTTCAATATTTCCTATTAGAATACCTCGATCTATTCCAAAACTATCCATAGCTCCAGATTTTATCAATGCTTCTAGTGATTTTTTGTTTAGGTTTTTGTCTTTTACTCTGTCTAAGAAATCTGAAAGAGATTTGAATTTACCATTCTTTTTTCTTTCATCTATTATTGCTGTAGCTATACCTTGCCCGAAGTTTTTTATGGTAACAAGTCCAAATCTTATCGTATCTTTTTCGCCTTTTACCACGGTAAATTGACTAAAGCTTTCATTTATATCTGGGGGAAGTATTGGTATTCCCATGCGTTTGCATTCGCCGATTATTTCTGCGATTTTTTCTACATCGCCAGAATCAGCTGTCAAAACAGCAGACATATATATAGCAGGGAAATTTGCTTTCATGTATGAGGTTTGATATGCCACGCGACCATAACTTGCAGCATGAGCTTTATTGAATCCATAGGCGGCAAAGGGTTCTATCAATTTCCACAAATCATTTGCCTTTTTCTTTTGCATTCCATTTTTTATAAGACCAGAAAGCAATTTTTCTTTTTGTTCTTCCATTTCTTTTGGAATTTTTTTACCCATAGCTT
>CAYTNX010000038.1:0-5258 GCA_964439365.1 uncultured Candidatus Saccharibacteria bacterium
TGTGCCCAAAAAGATAGCAAATACAGCAGTTTTGAGAAATAAGATTAAAAGAAGAATTTATTCTTGTATTAAGAAAGATGAAATCAATATAAAGCCAGGCTTTTCTGTGATTCTTATAGCCAAAAAAGGATTAGAAAAATTGGATTTTGCTGTATTGTTTGATGAAATTAAAAAGAACTTTGTTAAATGTGGCTTTTTGAAGTAAAATAACATCTATGTTTTCCTATATTTATAATCAAATTATTTTTATTCCCCTTTATAATGGTCTCATTTCCCTTATAGATTTTTTGCCTTGGATAGATGCTGGTGTGGCCGTTATATTTTTTACAATCATAATAAGACTTATTCTATTCCCTCTTTCAAAAAAGGCTGTTATTACACAGGTTAGAATGAAAGAAATAGAACCAGAACTCAATAGAATCAAGCAAACAGTCACCGACAAACAAGAACAGGCTCTTAAGGTTTTGGAATTATACAAAACAAAAGGTGTAAATCCATTCTCTAGTTTCTTATTTCTTTTCATACAATTACCTATAATCTTTGCTCTATACTCTATTTTTGTTAGATCAGGTTTGCCTGTCATAAAAACCGAACTCCTCTATGGTTTTGTGGCTACCCCAGTCATAAATATGCATTTCTTGGGTCTAATAGATATAGGGGCGAGAAGTATTATACTTTCTGTTGTTGCTGCTATCGCTCAGTTTTTGCAATTACATTTTTCTGTGGCATCAAATCAAGGAAATGCAAAAACAGGAGATCCTTCTGTAGATATGACACAAAATATGATGAAAAATATGAAGTATATTTTTCCTGTGATGATTTTTCTTATCTCCTACAAAATATCAGCCGTAGTTTCACTTTATTGGACAGTAAGTAGTTTGTTTACTTTGGGACAGGAACTAGTAGTCAGAAGACATTTAAAGAAGCATCAGCCCCTTTAATCTATACATTATTGATTTAGATCTAGAGACCAAAGAGAAAGGTCTCTTTTGTTTATAAAATACAAGAAGTTTTCCTTTGGATCCAAGGTTAGGTTTGTGGCATCTATTAGGGTATTTGATAGATTCAGTAGATTTGCCAATAGATGTACCTCCCCTGTAGTAACATCAAGATGCCATATTTGATCCACAAATGATATATTGCCCTTATACCAATCATCAGGATAAAATCCATCGGGTATTTCTGTCGGCACAGCACAATAAACTTCATTTTTTCTTATTTTACTCCAAACACATTTATCAACTAGTGTTTTGAATAATGTTTCTGAAGAAGAATTATCTTTTAGATTTAGTATATAAGTTCCCACACTTTTATTTCCACTAGAATATATAACTTCTTTACCATCATTACTCATTTTCACTGAAAGTCCACGTATCCCACCTATTATTTTTTTCATTTCTGCAGATTTTGTATCTATACTATATGAAAAACCTGATGCGGATCCAGATCCTTTTGTGGTTACTGTCACTGTATTTTTTTCTGGCCAATCAATATTTACTTGATTTATTGGTATTTCAGCAATTTTTACTTTACTTTTTTCATCAAAATTTGATATATATCCAACGCCACCGTCATTTTCTATATTCCATGTGAAAATCTTATCGCCCTCCGGTGAAACAGCTATTTCTTTTATTTGATCTGACAAATATTTCCCTTTTATTTCAAATGGTGTTGATGATGTGGCTGTTGAGCTGGCAACTGGTCTTATTTCTGTATAAAAGTTTGTTATTGAATCAGAATTATCTTTCAAATATCTGACTATTATTGTATTTAAGTTTTTATTCCAATAACTCTCATAGATTTTTGGTAATGTTGTATTTGATATTTGATTTATTGATGCATTTATATCATTTGCTTCATATACATGTCCTGTTCCTCTATCTATATATCTAACAAGATTTTCTTCTATGGTTGTGCTTGCTTGATTGGACTTTTTTATTTTTTTTGTACTAGCAAACATTCCACCTATTGGTGCATTGCTCAAAAGTCTTAGTTTGGGAAGATTGATTTTTGTTATTTCTATGGGTTGTGTGCTCGTTGCCTTTACTATTTCTGCATTATTTTCTTCGGTTGAGCTACTTGTCGAAGGGGTATTGTTTCTTGCAAATGGAGAAAAACCAGTTTGTTTGTCGGTTGTTTTTTTGATTGATGATTCTATTGCTGTTTCAGGATTTATATAAAAAAACCAATACATAAAACCAGACATCAGAGCCAGCATTATTATAATGATTATAAAAAATGTTGATCTTTTCATATTTTTGTTTTCTCTAAAACACTTTTCAAATAACTTATTCTTAGCTCAACCAGTGATTTGTATTGATCGTTTAGGATTTGATTTGATTTGTATTGATTATTATTTGTATTTTGTGGATTTGATACTGTGTCATATTCTTTTTGATAATAATTTAGCATTTTTTGAACTTCATCCTTGCTCTTTTGTGATTGGTCTTGATAGTATTTATCGGCTGTTTGTGTGACGCTAAGTTCTTCCTTTATTTGATCTGTATAAAAAACTCTTTCGGTTTCTAGTTTTGTAACTCCTTCAAGATTATTTGAGGCTGTCAATTGATCTTCATATTTTTTATAAAAATCATTGGTTTCCTGTATTTTTCTATCTGCTATTGTCCAGTCTGGACTACTAGCCCCCCACCAATCCTGTGCTGGACTTTCTCTTAATTGAATAACAACTTCTTTTACATTGTTTCTTGCTGTTATGCTAGTTATATTTTGGGCTATTTCAAAACTCTTTTGATTTATTGAAGATTGAAGTGTGGCTTTTTTGATTTGATATTCTTCTTCATCTATTTTACCTGCAGCATAATCACTTTCTAGAGTTTTCAAATCTGTGCTAGCTTTAGTTTTTTCATCATTTGCTTGATTTACTGTTTTTAGGGTGTCGGCGTTTAATTGTCTCAAATCCTCTGTTAACATATTGTTGAAAACACCTGTTGTAGAACTATCTATTTTTATACCTATTGGAGGTATTTCACTATATATTTGAACAAGTCTTGGGTCTATAGTTCTTAGTATTAGATATGATGAGAGTATCATTATAAGTCCTGTTATGGCATTCCATATTTTGCCCTTGCCTTCAAGTTTCCCTGATACAGCTTCACTTATCATATATTGAAAACCTCCCCATATTATCATTACCACAGCTAGAAATGCTGCTAAGGCAATAGAAAATTTGAATATGTAGTTTATGTATGTTCCTAAGTCTATACTTTGTGTTGTGCTTCCTGTTGTGCTTCCTGGTGTGCAGTTTGCTGTTCCGTCTATACATGGTAATGGCTCAATAAGCTTATAAGTATCAGCTTTTGAAATTGATGGTATCAGTACAAGAAGTATTAGTATTATTTTTATTATTTTTGTTTTCATATTTAAAATGTTGTATCTTCGTTATTCTCTGCTCTTTTTTTGAAATTTATTTCAATTGTTGATCTTGCAGCTTGCATTATTGCTGTTATATCTCTCATATCAAGTCCTATTTCAGAGCTACCTTCGGTATTTGGTTTTGATCGTAGTGTTATACTTTGGTTTTTTGTAAGATCAGATTGCTCTAGGCCATTTATTGACCATACATAAGAAAGGTTTTTTGAATTATTTTCATTATTAAATCCATAAGGAGCAGCCAAAAGTGTTATTTCTGAATTATTCAAACTGAAACGATTGTTTAATGCCCTATTAAATAATATTCCATATAATGGATCTATTTCATAAAATGAAATAGAAGGATCTGTAGGATTTATTTTTATTGAATTTATTGTATTTTGATTTTGATCTCTTGTATAAACATCCACACTTATATCTAATGGTTTTGGAATGTCTCCAGAGTCTATGGTTACACTTTGATTTCCATATCCAGATGCTCCGTCAATGTATTTTCCATCTCTTTTCCATTTATAAACTAAGTTTTTAGGATTTACTTCTTTTTTACCATCAGAAGAAAGATGAGGTATCGCGGTTATTTTTACTTTATTTTGATATACAAGAGGATTTTTACCTTTGAAAAAAGGAATTGTATAACTTTTGGTTTCCCAAATTATATCTACAGCTCCAGATTGAATAACTATACCCTTTCTTATTTCTCTATTATCATTTGAGGATATAATTGCTGTTACAATAGTTTTCTTGCCTATTATAGGAGATTTGATTGTTATTTCTTTTAATCCGACTCCATGGCCGATATTTTTTCCATCCTGATTCCATATTATAGAAGCAGAGCTCAAGTCAACGGAATAACTTTCCAATGTTACTTTTACATTTTCTTCTGGTGCTGGTTTTTCTGGGTCTGAAGAGATGGTTACTCCATCAACGGGTGTCTGTACCTGAGCTTTTACAATAGAATATGAAAAGATAAAATTTATTATCAAGATTATTAAAAGAATCTTTTTCATTCACTATATTTTAGCACAATATTGTATTTAAGTTACTGAGAATTTTCACTAATTAAGTGGAAAATTATTTTTATTATCAAAATTACTCGTTTTTCTTGGTGGTCTAATACCTGGTTTGTTATTTAATGGAATTCTCTTGAGTCTTGGCTGAGTTACTCCTTTTGTTAGGGGTTTTGTTACTGATATTCCTGTTTTATCTTCTATTCTGGTGATTATTATAATAGCTACTATTCCAGCCACTATTTCAAGGGGTATTTCTTGAATAAAAGGTATTATCGATGCAATCCAAGAAATAGCCATTGCAGCCAATTTTCTACCATTAAATATACCCATTCCTTTTATCCAGAAATATGCACTAACAACGACCCAAAAAATAGATGCAGTAAAATCTTTTGCAAATGGTATAAGACCTATTAAATCTGCAATAAAGGCAGAAATAACTAGTATCACTATCATTAAAGTGCTTATCCTGTATTGGGGTTTTTCTTGCATATTATTTTACTTCAGAATTTTGCTGGCTTTCCAAATCACTTTTGGCTCTTTTTATGGCCATAACCTGTTCTGGATTAGTTGTGATTATTTGATCTTCTGTGTATGAGGACACAACCTTTAGCGCTACGTGTTTTAGACCTACGAAGAATATGCCCTCCCCTACATCTGATTCTAGTAATAGATATTTCTCTTCATCTGTTAGATTGAATGTTTTTTGAATATTATCTATAGAAGATGGAGATTGTTTTAATAGGATTTGTATTGATGAGTTGGTGATAATCGGTAAACCATAAGGTGATTTTAGAAAATCATCAACGTCTTGAGTTATTGTCGCTAATCCCAAGTAATACTTTCTTCCTCTTTTTGCTA
>CAYTNX010000039.1:0-5127 GCA_964439365.1 uncultured Candidatus Saccharibacteria bacterium
ATTCCTAGAATATTTACTTCCGAGGTTTCTTTAAGGAATTTAAAAGATAATTTACGAAAAATAAAATAAAATTTTCTAAAGGTTTAATTTTGGTTAATGTACTTGTTTTTGGTGTAATAGCTATTGTAGTTACCACATCTCTCGTAAATTGGGGAGCGACAATTTTGAAAAGTACAAGGAATATGGATGCTAGGGAACAGGCTTTTCAAATAGCAGAAGCTGGTATTGATTATTATAGATGGCATTTGGCTCATGCTTCTACAGATTATAAAGATGGCACAGCTACAACCACAAATGGACCTTTTATTCATAATTTTGAAGATAAAGATGGAAATGTTATAGGTAAGTTTTCTTTAATTATTACTCCACCACTTGTAGGTTCTACTCTTATAAAAATAAAATCTACAGGTACTGTATTGTCTGATCCATCTGTATCTAGAAGTATTCAAGTTTCTTTGGCTATACCATCTATAGCAAAATACGCCATGGTTACAAATAGTGTCGTTTATTATGGTTCTGGTGATGAGATATTTGGTCCAATACATTCAAATTCTGGCGTAGGATTTTGGGATGGATCTCCAAAACCTATTGCTCACAATATTGTAACTAGCGCACTTTCGACTTTTACAGATTCTGTAAGTGGATGCTCAGGTACTCATTTTGGTGTATTTACTTGTGTACCGACATCAGATCCGACCCCTCCTGCAGCTGTGCCAAATAGACCAGATGTATTTCAGGCAGGAAGGTCATTTCCTGTATCTGTAGTAGATTTTACTGGTATGACAACAGATTTGTCTTCTCTAAAAACCACAGCTCAAAGTAGTGGATTCTACAGAGCTTCTTCTGGTGCAAATGGATATAAGATAGTATTAAAAACAAATGATACTTTTGATTTGTATAAAGTTAATTCTTTATTATCAGCTCCTGGTGGTTGTAGTAATTCACTTTCTCAAACAGGTTGGGGTACATGGAGTATAAATACTACAGGTGGAGCTACTACTTTATTGGGTAATTATGCATTTCCATCAAATGGTATTATGTTTTTTGAAGATCATGTATGGGTGGAAGGGGTTATAAATACAGCAAGACTTACAATAGCAGCAGGTGCTTTTCCGGTAAGTCCTACAACAAATAAGAATATTATTGTTAATAATAATTTAACTTATACAAATTTTGACGGTACGGATGTGATTGGGCTTATTGCTCAGGGCAATTTCTTGGTGGGAATGGCTAGTGCAGATAGTCTTACTATAGATGCAGCTATAATTGCTCAAAATGGGGCCACAATAAGATATTATTATTCAAATAGTTGTAAGGTTGGTTCCAATTTATATTATTTAAGAAATACTCTATCTACTTATGGAATGTTTGCATCAAATGGACAAGGATATTTTGCTTATGGTAACCCTGTAAACAGCGGATATAGCCATCAACCCGCTACTTATGATGCAAATCTCCTTTATTCTCCTCCTCCAAGCTATCCATTGACTTCAAATCAATACTCAGTGCTCTCTTGGGAGGAAGTTAAGTAAATGTTATACTCATATATATGAGTAAAAAGATAATAGTGGGGAATTGGAAAATGGATCCAATAACATTGGATGAAGCAAAAAGGGTTTTTCGTTCTGTAAAGAATGCCTCAAAAAAACTTCTATTTACGGAAGTGATCGTATGTCCACCAGAACCCTTTCTCGGTTTTCTTTTAAAAAATAATAAAGATTTATTGATTTCTATTGGTGCACAGAATGCTTATTTTGAAGAACAAGGTCATTTTACTGGAGAAGTAAGTCCTTATATTTTAAAAGATATTGGAGTTTCTCATGTGATTTTGGGTCATTCAGAGAGAAGAGCTATGGGTGAGACAGATGAAATCGTTTCAAAAAAAGTTCAAATGGCTCTAGAAGCTGGTTTGAAAGTCATTCTATGTGTCGGTGAAAAGGATAGAGATGCAAATGGCGAATATTTGAATGTATTAAAATCACAAATAAAAAATTCTTTAGATAAAGTTCAAAAAAAGAATATAAATAGATTATTGATTGCTTATGAACCTGTTTGGGCAATAGGAGCAAAAGATCCAATGAATCCAGCTACTGTTTATGAAATGTCTATTTTTGTCAAAAAGGTACTTTCTGATATATATGGTCAAGATGAAGTATTATCAATTCCAATACTTTATGGCGGTGCTGTAAATTTTAGAAATGCTGGTGATATTTTGGTTCAGGGTAAAGTAAATGGATTGCTTGTCGGTAGGGAAAGCATAAATTCTTCAGGTTTTGTGGAATTATTAAAAACTATCGATCTATTAAAATAATAATATGAAAAATATAAGAGAAATAGAAAAACTTGATGATGTAAAAGTTCTTGTTCGTCTTGATCTCAATGTGCCTATACAAAACTCCGTAATTGTTGATGATTTTAGAATAAGAAAATCAATACCTCTTATAAATTATCTTTTAGAAAAAGGAGCAAATGTAATAGCTATTAGTCATATAGAAACAAAAGACAATCCTACATTGGAGCCAGTTGCTAAGTATTTTAATAAATTAGGCTTAAATTGCAGTTTTGAGAAAAATTATAAAAAAGTTCTAAATAGCAAAAAGAAATTTATTCTTTTAGAAAATTTACGAGAACATGAAGGTGAGAAGAAAAATGATAAGAAATTTGCAAAAGAATTAGCATCTCTCGCAAATATATATGTGAATGAAGCTTTTTCTGTATCACATAGAGAACATGCTTCTGTTTGTGCTATTACCGAATTTATACCAAGTTATGCTGGATTTCAGTTTGAAGAAGAAGTAAAACATTTGAGTTCTGCTTTTAATCCATCACATCCATTCTTATTTATTTTGGGTGGCGCAAAATTTGAGACAAAGCTTCCTTTGATTGAAAAATTTATGTCTATAGCCGATAAGGTTTTTGTAGGAGGTGCTTTGGCAAATAATTTCTTTAAAGAACAAGGTAAAGATATAGGCAAATCAGTTTTTTCTGATCAAAATTTTAATTTGGGTAAATTTTTGGGTACAAATAAAATTTTATTACCTATAGATAGCCTTATAAAAGATGAGGCAATAATGGATGCGGGCATGAATACTGTAGATATGCTTAGAAAAGAAATTGAAAAAGCAAAATACGTTTTGTGGAATGGTCCATTGGGTGCTTATGAGACAGGGTATAGGGCTTCTACTTTGCAACTCGCTGAAATTTTGGCGGAGGCAACATCAAAAGGTGTAAAGACTATTGTCGGTGGAGGGGATACATTGGCTACTATTACTGAATTAAAATTAGAAAATAGTTTTACTTTCGTATCTACTGGTGGTGGAGCAATGCTAGACTATTTGGCCAAAGGTACTTTGCCAGGTATTGATGCATTAAACAATTCAGAACAATAATTCCTCTAGATTAATATATAAAATTTTTAATTTTGTATATTTTCTATTATCTTTTTAGCATTACTTTCAAAATCCTTTTTATTTCCTTCAACTTTAGAATTTGGGAAAACCCATATATGAGCATGATGAACTTCTTCTCCTACGACTTTGCTCAATATAAAATCTGTATCAAAAGCTTTTCTTTGAGCAAAAGCGATTTTCTGAGCTATTTCAAAATATTTTCCTATATTTTCATAATCCCATACCCATCTATAATGCTTTTTGGGTATTACTATAGTATGACCAGGGGATTCTGGGTTTATTGATAAAAAGGCCAAAAAATCATTGTCTTCATATACTGTACTTGAAGGTAATTCTTTACTTACTATTTTACAAAATACACAATCTTTCATTTTTTTATCAATTATTCTAATAAATATTATCGTATAAGGATTTTATCCTTTATTTAGTAAAATTAAAAGAAGCAAATTGCCTTTGTGCTATACTAGCCAGATGAAATATACGGTTAGAGAAAATATAAATGACAAAGACAGAGAGGGTTTAAATTTTTTTTCTGATCTAATCTCAAATTTATTATTTTATCGAAATATAAAAGACAATACATCAGCTCAAAATTTCTTGAATCCAGATTATGAATTGCATACTCATGATCCTTTTTTATTAAAAGATGCAGAAAAAGCAGCCAGAAGAATAATAAAGGCAATAGAAAATAAAGAAAAAATAGTTATTTATAGCGATTATGATGCTGATGGTATACCTGCTGGTGTTATTTTTCATGATTTATTTAAAAAAATAGGTTTTGATAATTTTATAAATTATATTCCACATAGACATGATGAGGGTTTTGGTTTAAATATTGAAGCTATTGAATCTTTTATAAAAGACGGGGTAAATCTAATCATCACCTTGGATTGTGGTATTTCTGATATAGAGCCGATAAAATTGGCTCAAGAAAATGGTATTGATGTAATCATTACAGATCATCATGAACCACATGAGGATATGCCACCAGCTTTTGCAATAGTAGATCACAAACAAAAAGATTGTAATTATCCAGAAAAAATATTGTGCGGTTCGGGTATTGCTTTCAAGCTTATTCAGGCTATTTTAAAAATAAATAGATTCGGAATAAAAGATGGACATGAAAAATGGCTTTTGGATATGGTTGGTATTGCTACACTTTCCGATATGGTTCCTCTTGTGGGTGAGAATAGGGTATTTGCTAGCTATGGCCTTATGGTTCTTAGAAAAAGTCCAAGAAAGGGTCTTATGAGATTATTAAATCATTTGAAAATACCGCAAAGACATTTAACAGAAGATGATATAGGTTTTATGATAACTCCTCGTATCAATGCTGCATCCAGAATGGGTGTTCCTATGGATGCTTTTAAACTTTTATCTACAGATAATGAGGATGAGCCTTATAAATACGTAGAACATTTGGATCATATAAATAATGAGAGAAAAGGTGTGGTTGCTTCTTTGGTAAAAGAAGTAAAGAAAATAATAAATGAAAGACAAAAAGAAAAAACAAGATCGGTAATAGTTGTCGGTAATCCAGAGTGGAGACCTTCACTTCTTGGTTTGGTTGCAAACACCTGTGCCGAGGAGTTTGGAATGCCTGCTTTTATTTGGGGAAGGGATGGCGATGGAATTATAAAAGGTTCTTGTCGTTCTGGTAATACTGTTAGTGTTGTAGATATAATGCAGAAAGTAAAAAAAGATGTTTTGACACAAT
>CAYTNX010000040.1:0-4952 GCA_964439365.1 uncultured Candidatus Saccharibacteria bacterium
GTACATTCCTTTGAAAAAGACCTATGCCAATCTGGAGCAACTTAAATCCGAAAACGGGAAGAGCTTTCAGGATATACACATCCACATAATGAATATGAAAGGATGGTTACGAGGAATTCATCATCATTGCAGTAAAGAACGGATGCAAAATTATCAACTAATCTTTGAGGTATTTTTACATCTGAACCTAAAAAAGAATATTCAAAATTACTTCCTTGAATAGTAAACCTATAATTTTTAACATTATTTTTTAAAACTAGATCTCCTTCAACATTGGCTAACAGTGTTTTTAAAATAGACATATCTTTAATTCTTAAATCAAAAACAAAAACAGCAAAACCAAATATTTAGTCATTACCAAGAGGCAGAAATAAATTTTTGGCCAACTTATAGAAGAGAAAAAGGTTCAGATGAATATAATAATAAAAAAGATCAGTCTCTTTTTGGAATTGTTCAGGGTGGTAGATATGAGGATCTTAGAAAAGAAAGTGCAAAGATTATCGGTTCTATGGATTTTGATGGTTTTGGTATTGGTGGATCTTTTGATAAAGAAGATATGTATACGACTGTAGGTTGGGTAAATGATAATTTACCAAAAGATAAACCAAGACATTTATTAGGCATAGGTGAACCAATGGATATATTTGGTGGCATAGAAAATGGAACTGATACTTTTGATTGTGTCGCTCCTACTAGAATAGCAAGAAATGGTGGATTGTATACAAAAACCGGCAGAATTAATGTTTTGAATTCAAAATATACAAATGATTTTGATAAAATAGAGAATGATTGTATGTGTTATACATGCAAAAATTATACTTTAGCTTATATCGCGCATCTTTTTAGATCAAAAGAAATGCTCGGTGCAACTTTGGCTTCTATACACAATTTATATTTTATAGTTAATCTCGTAAAAGATATAAGAAAATCTATTTTAGAAAATTCTTTCGAACAATTTAAATCAAATTTTATAAATTTGTATTATAAGGATACAAATACTTCAAAATAGTTTTTAAATCTCTTTAGGCTTGTATTCTGGAGGTGCATGTTTTAGCCACCATTCTACATTTTCTCTAGTCATCAAACCTTCTTGAGCTCCTACGTATTGTATTACTGACATTGGATTTATTGGTGCCCACATCAATGCTTCAAGTGGAGATTTTCCTAATAATAGAGCAGCCACAAAAGTAGCGGAGAAGGCGTCACCGCAACCTGTTCTTTCTACTGGTGGTTTTGGGTCTGGATATTCAGGTATAAAATAATAATGTTCACCATCAAGCATAAAAGCTCCTTTTGGTCCGTCAGTAATCAAAACAATTTTCGGTCCATTTGTATGTATTTCTGTTAATAGTACTTTTATATCATGAGAATCTGTATGAAGTATTCTTTGTGCTTCTTCAACATTACAAATAAAAACTTCTGTTCTTTTATAAATATCTCTCAATTCATCTATACCTAATTTGATTTGAAAAGTTCCTGGTTGAAATGCGAGTTTGATTTGAGGATTGTTTTTTAGATATTGAGCTATTTCTTTGTGATATTCATGTGTATTTGATGCTAATGAACTTAGATAAATCCATTTTGGAGCTCTTCTTATTTCAGGAAGTTTGTATTGGTATTCTATGTGATTTATAAGTATAGTTCTGTCTACGTCATACCAAAGTACAAAGTGATAATTTGTAGACATGCCTTTATGTACTTTTACATATCTAGAATCTACTCTTTCTTTGTGTAGGGTATTTATACAATCTTTTCCATTTTCATCTGAACCTACTTGAGCTATGAGGCCAGAATTTATACCAAGACGAGCAACTGCCACGGCGGCATTTGCGGAATTGCCAACAGCTTTTATTACCTTTACATATTCAAAGGGAACTTTATCTCCAAATTTCATACAGAGTTCACAATTTTCTGTATCTAGACGACAATGTACATTTGCTTCTTTTATTCTAATAAAAGCATCAGTAGTGATATCCCCAATTGCCAAAAAATCTATATTTCGATCAAACATAATTAAAAAGTTTTATGGTAGAATTATAACATGAAGACATTAAAAGAATATATAGAAGATGCACAAAAAAGAGGTGTTGCCATAGGACATTTTAATATTTCAAATATAGAAGGTTTCTGGGCTGTGGTTAATGGAGCAAAAGAACTCAATGCTCCAGTCATAATAGGGGTATCAGAAGGAGAAAGAGATTTTATTGGAGTTAGAGAAATGGTTGGAATAATAAAAAGCTATAGAGAGACTACAAATCAACTCGTTTTCTTAAATGCAGATCATACTTATTCATTTGATAGAGTAAAAGAAGTTGTGGATGCTGGTTATGATTCAGTGATATTTGATGGCACAGAATTATCTATAGAAGAAAATATAGAAATAGCCAAAAAATGCGTAGAATATTCCAAAACAAAAAAAAGCTATTCTGGTTCAGAAATAATAGTAGAGGCTGAAATTGGTTTTATAGGCAAATCTTCAAAGTTATTGGATTCTATTCCTGATGGAGTTGGCCAAATGACTACAGCAGAAGAAGCTTTGTCTTTTGTAAAATCTACAGGAGTCGATATGCTAGCTCCTGCCGTAGGTAATATTCATGGAATGGTAAAGGGTGGAGAGCCGGCTTTGGACATAAATAGAATAAAAGAAATAAAAGAGACCACAAAAATCCCTCTTGTCTTGCATGGCGCATCAGGGAATTCTGCTTCAGATATTGTAGATTCTATAGACGCTGGTATTTCAATTATTCACATAAATACTGAGCTTAGGGTTGCTTATAGATCTGGATTGATAAAATCCCTTCAAGATAATCCTGACGAAATATCACCTTATAAATATCTCAAGGGCGCCAGAAATGCTATGCAAAAAGTCGTCGAAGAAAAATTAAAACTATTTAATAAAATTAAATAATAATTTTAGTATTTATGAAAAATATTTTTGTAACAAGAAAAATTCCTCAAATAGGAATAGATATTCTAAAGAATAAAGGATATTCAGTTGATGTAAGTGATAAGGATAGACCACTTACAAAAGAAGAATTGATTTCTGTATTAAAAAGCAAAAATTATGATGCGGTTCTATCTTTACTTACTGATATCATAGATTCTGAAGTTATGGATTCAGCTCCATCCGTAAAAATATATGCAAATTTTGCTATAGGATACAACAATTTCAATTTAGAGGATGCCAAGAAAAGAAATATTCAAATGTCCAATACTCCTGGTGGTGGTGCTGATAGAGTTGCAGAGCATACTTGGGCTTTGATATTGGCTTTAACATGTAGAATTGTAGAGGGTGATTATTATATTAGAAATGGAAATTATAAAGGATGGGATCCAATGCTATTGCATGGCACAAAACTCGCCGGCAAAACTCTAGGAATTATAGGTAGCGGAAGAATTGGTGCAGATGTAGCTCATAGAGCAAAATATGGTTTTGATATGAGTGTTGCTTATTATGATATAAAAAGAAATGATCAATTAGAAAAAGAATTTGGGGCAGTATATTATCCTACTGTAGAAGAAGTTCTAAAAATTTCAGATATTGTTTCTATACATGTACCTCTTTTGGATTCAACACATCATCTTATAAATGCAGATCGTTTAAAAATAATGAAGCCTACAGCGTATTTGGTAAATACAGCCAGAGGTCCAATAATAGATGAAAATGCTTTGGTGGAAGCTTTAAAAAATAAAACCATAAAGGGTGCAGGACTTGATGTTTTTGAGGTTGAACCAAATCTTGTAAAAGGCCTTTCAGAATTGGAAAATGTAGTATTAACGCCTCATATAGCTTCAAGTACAGAAGAAGCTAGAATGGATATGGCTACAATTTCAGCAAACAATATTGTTGATTGTATGGAGGGTAGAATTCCTAGAAATACTGTTCTCTCTTGATTTTTTATACGATCTATATATAATAGTCCCCATGCTTACATTAATTGCTGAACCAAGAGATATGAAGATAAAGCCAGAAGCTCTAAGAGCAAATGGCCGAATTCCTGCTGTCTTTTATGGTCCAAAAGAAAAAAATACTCCTATTTCAGTTTCTACTATAGATTTTATTAAGGTATTCAAGAAAGCTGGAGAATCATCTGTTATTATTTTGAAAGAAGGAAAAAATGAACATGAAGTTCTTATACAAGATATAGATGTACATCCTGTTACAGGAGCTCCAAGACATGCTGATTTTTATGTTATAGAAAAGGGTAAAAAGGTAAAGGTAAATATACCTCTAATCTTCGAGGGTATTTCTCCTGCGGTAAAGGATAAGGGTGCTATTTTGATCAAAGTTGCTCGAGATCTAGAAATAGAAGCAGCTCCAAAGGATTTGCCTCCAGAATTGAAAGTTGATATTTCTTCACTTGTAGAATTTTCAAGCACAATAATGGCTAAAGACATAAAATTGCCAGAAGGTGTTACTCTTATATCAGGAGCAGAAGAAATTGTAGCTTCAGTTTCAGAAGCAAAGGAAGAAGTTGAAGAAGTAAAACCAGTAGATATGTCTGCTATAGAAGTTGAAAAGAAAGGTAAGGAAGCAAAAGAAGGCGAAGCAGAAGCTGGCGCAGAAGCAACAACAGAAGAAAAGAAATAAAACAAAAAGAGAGGAATATCCTCTCTTTTTGTTTATGATAGAATAGATAATATGAATTTTATGTTTAGAAAATTTCTAATCCTCGTGATTTTGTTTTTGTCTTTTAATATTTCATATGTAAAGGCTCAAGCTGTCATAGAATCTCCCGCTCAAAAAGAAGCTAGACTTCAAGCGGAATTGGCACAGGTGGAAAAGGAACAAGCAGAAACAGAAAAGGTTTTAGAAAATACAAAAAATCAAAGCGCATCTTTAAAAAGAGATATTCTTATTTTGGATACAAAGATAAAAGCTGCTCAACTAAACATAAAAGCAAAAAATATAACAACCAGGTAAAGTGATTTCACAAGCTCCCTATCGGCTG
>CAYTNX010000041.1:0-4828 GCA_964439365.1 uncultured Candidatus Saccharibacteria bacterium
CAAATAGTGCTTCAACCACATTGGCATCTTTTGCGGAAAATGGAACAGCATATTTCTTGGGAAATATAGGTATAGGTAGTTCAACTCCTTGGGCTGAATTATCAATAGTTTCTGCTGGAACAAATCCTCAGTTATATATAGCTACCTCATCTTCTCCTTTGGATTATCCATTATTTGTAGTTAGTGCAACATCAACAGGTGCTCTAGACTATGCTCGTGTAGCAATAGGTACAACAACATCTTGGGGATCTGCTGGTATTCGTGATCAACTTACTGTTTCTGGAAGAATATATAGTACATGGCGTGAAATGAAATGTGATTTCCCTGGTGCCAGTATGTCAAACGCTCAAATTACAGCAAACACAGCTCATTTCTGTGGACAGTTTGGATACTTTATAGACTCAGCAGGTTTTCTTGAAAACCCAGTTACAGTAAACACTGCACCGAACGTACAAAACCCTCATGTTGTTCGTCTTGTCTCTGGAGCAACAACAAACATTTCTGCTGCTGGTGCTGGAGCAGGAATTCGTTCTGCAACAAGCTTCTTTGCTGCATCATCCAGCCCTACTATAGAAGTAGTTGCTCGTCTCGGTACATCTACTCAAGCTTCTTATCTTCCTATGTCATCTTCTACTTTGTCTATGATTGGTTTTGGTAAATTCACAACCGGTACTAACGATGTTGCGGCTATACCTACTGATGCAATTATATTTGCAGCCAGTTCTACACCAACTTCAGGTTGGATAGCTATAGTAAAAAGAGCTGGTGTATATACATCATGGGTAGATACAGGTATAGCTACCACAACTTCTCCAAACATGATTTTTAGAAGATTTAGAATTGAGGCAAATCAAAATGATGTTACATTTTTGGTTGATGGAAGGGTGGTTTCTAAGGTTGTAAGTAATGGTTCAAATATACCATCAGCCAATATGACCTACATAATATCTACAGCATCTACCGCTGCCGGAAACGGAAAACCTATGGAAGTTGCAATGATTAGATTGTGGGTTGATGATCCTCCTGGATCTGGATCAACTGATACTTTTGCTACAAAGCAAGATCAATCAACTCCAATAATAAGTGAAGATATTCAGAAAGCATTGTCAGAATATGATGCTGCATCAGGAGCTACTATTTCTACAGAATATCTTGCCGATAATATATCTTCATTTACAGAAGGATCTTTGGTTTCATTTACTTCAGAGACAGGACTTGTGGTAAAGATGTCAGATCAGGTTTATGATAAAAATCTATTTGGGGTAATAAATTATGCTACATCTCAAATATTAGGAAATGAAAATAATCATACAATAAAAGTTGCTACAGCTGGTAGAACAAAAGTAAGAGTAAATTCAGAAAATGGACCAATAGAACCAGGAGATTATTTGACTTCATCTTCTGTGAAGGGTGTTGCTATGAAGGCTACAGGATCTGGACCTGTAATAGGAAGAGCATTAGAAAAATTTGATAGTAAAGATGAGGGTACTGTATTTGTGGTAATACAGCCAACATATTATTCTGGTTCTGGTTTTGCTGTGGATTATCTAGGAAATATGTCAGCAAATTCATTTACCGCTTGGTCTTCAATAAACAATTTGAAAAATATAAATTATATTAACGCATCAAGTTCTGCTTCTATTTTGCAAAGTATAAAAAATATAAAGATTGCAAAATATGATTATAAAAATGCCACAACAACAGATAATTCAAGATTGGGTATAGTTGCAGAAGATGCACCTAAAGAAATATTATCAAATGATGGAAAGGGAATTGATATTTATAAACTATCTGCATTCATATTGGCTGGCATACAAGAACAGCAGAGAAATCTTGATAATCTACATGCAAGTTATTCTAATGGCGAATTGGTATTTGATACATCATTAAAAGTAAATGCCACAACTACATTATCAAATGGTTTAATAACAAATAAGATACTTGCTTCTGGAGATATATTGTCAATAATGTCAGATACAGATTTTGTTGGAAGACCTTACTTTACAAAGGATACTGGCGGAAGTGCATTGATTAAGAAGGGTTCAAGATCTGTAGATATAAAATTTGATAGAGATTATATTGAAACTCCTATTGTTAATGCTACAGTAGCATTTAATGAAGTAAGTACATCCGATTCAGAATCTGATTCATTCTTTAATAATGATATTAGATTCTTGATAACAAATAGATCTACTCACGGATTTACTATAAAAATAAATAAAGCAGCATCAGAAAATATTTCATTCAATTGGACAGCATTGGCTGTAAAAAATGCAGCATTATTTACTTCAGCGGATATTGTTGGTCAAACAAATAATATAACTAATCCAGTTATAAATAATCCAATAATAAATAATGTTACAAATACAATATCAACAACCACATCTTCTACACCTGCCAATACAGTAGATTCTTCTACTTCTTCATCTACAAATACAGCCAGTACCACAATAAATAATTCTAATGAAATACCAACAACAACCCCTACAATTATCAATTCATCAACCCCAGATAATACCTCGACATCTTCATCTGGTACTTCAAATCAAACAGTAAATACAACACCCGCAGTTGATACAACAAGTCAAACGTCAACAAGTACAAATACACCAATAGATAATTCTTCAGCAAGTACAAATACTACAGTAATAGACAATACATCAAGCTCTACAAGTAATTAATTACTTTTTATATCATCAAAAATCATTTTTGATATTTTAGATATAACTTCTGTTGTCTTTTGTGGATCTTGTCCTCTTGTCATTATGCAGATCAAATATGGTTTTGAAGGGTAATATACTATACCGCAATCATGTATTTGTAATAGATTAAATAAATCAGCTTCTTTTTCACCAAATTTATGCGCAACCACTATTTCTTTCGGTAAATATTTTTTGATACCACTATCAAAAGTTGTGTTTGATAGTAATTGAAGTGCTTTTTCTGAATAATATCTATTTAAGAATGATGAATTAAATAATACTCTAAAGAAAGTGGCATAATCTTTTACATTTATATAATCTTTATGATCGTCTGATATCTTTATATCTATACCGAGATTTCCTATCATGTTACTTATATCTTTTTGATCTAGTAAACTATTCAATTCTCTCGTTGCATAATTATCTGAATATTTTATAGAGCTTTCAATAAGTTCGCTTATTTTGTAACTCTTATTTAAATCAACAGTCTTTATTGATGGAAAATATTCTCTAAAGAACAGATTTTTTGGTAAATTTGGTTCTATTTTTTTATCTAGTATTTCTGGTTGATTTTCTGCTTTTTTATAATAGTACATCATCAAGGGAACCTTCATTAGAGATGCTGGGTAGAATTTTTCTTTTTCATTTATACCAAGCCATGGACCGTTATTTAGATCTCTAAAATATACGGATACAAAGTTTACATTTCCAAATCTTATTTCTTTTTCTATTAAATCCAATATCTTACTTTTCTTAGGTTTTACTTCTTGTTTTGAAATATATTTATTACCCAATTCGCATTCCAATAGGGGGTTTGTAAAGCTAAATTCTTTTGAATTTTCTCTAATTTCTTTTGCTCCTAAGTCTTTATTATCAGATATTATTTCACCAATAAATATTCCAATTATTAGAATAAACAATAAAATAACCCAGAATATAGGATCTTTTGTGTTTACATATCCTTCCTTACCATTATTATTCATAAAACTGTAATTGTGATAAAATTATAATCTATTATAGAATGTTAATAAAGTTAAATTATTAGGTATTTGATTATTAAGTAAAATAAAAATATGGAAGAAAATAAAGCAAAGGGTAAGGGATTGGTGTTTTATGTGGTTATAGCTCTATTGGTAATTATTAGTATTGTAGCTATTTATCTATATAGAAAAGTAAATAAATTATCACAAAATCCTCAAGCTGTTGCTCAGGAAGAGGTTAAAGCTTTGGTTGAGAAGGTTGGCAAGATAATTCTTTTACCAAAGGATGAAGAGCCTACAATAGCTACAATTACAGATATAGAAAAATTGAAAGGACAGCCTTTTTTTGAAAAAGCTAAACAAGGAGATAAGGTTTTGATTTATGCAAATTCAAGAAAAGTTATTCTTTACGACCCTTCTCAGAACATAATAGTAGAAGTTGCTCCTCTAAATATAGGTAATGCCGGAACAAATACACAAACAACAGTCAATACAACTCAAACAACATCAAAGACAGTCGTAAAGTAGTTATTATTTAATGGAAAAGTATAGCAAATACATACTAATAATCGCTTTGTTACTATTAATTAGTATAAATAGTGTATTTGCTGATGAATATACTTCTAGTGGATATAAGGTTTTGGATCCTGTAATGTATTCTGCTGCTCATGGTACCTCTGCTAGTTTTCAGCTTTGGGGTAGTATATCTCCAAATGCAATAGGAACTAGTTCATCCGCTACTTACAAAACAAGTTCTGGTTTTCTTTATTATCCTTATGTTACATCGCCAGTTGTTACAGCAACACCTGGTGATGCAAGTATTTCTATTTCTTGGACAAGTTCTGATGGTTTCTTGGGTTGGACCCCTTCGACTTATAATATAGGTCAATCTGCTGTGTCCGGAGGCCCATATACCTATACGTCTTTGGGTGCCGTAAATACAACAAATAGAACGGGTTTAAATAATGGCACACCTTATTATTTTGTTGTGGTTGTTAATGATATATTTGGAAATTCAATAGCTACTTCTTCTGAGATAACTTCAACTCCAGTTTCTTCTGGTGGAGGTTCTGAAGGGGGGGGTAGTACAGGGGGGGGAGGTGGGGGAGGGGGAGGGGGGGGCGGCGGGGGTGGTGAGCATTCAAC
>CAYTNX010000042.1:0-4765 GCA_964439365.1 uncultured Candidatus Saccharibacteria bacterium
TAGGTACATTGAAAGGCCCAATACTTATAGTGGCTGGTGCTGGTGCTGGTAAAACCAAGACAATAACACACAGAATACTCAATCTCATTAAAAGTGGAGTTAATCCATCAAAAATACTGGCTATAACATTCACAAACAAAGCAGCAAAGGAAATGAGGGAGAGGGTTTTTGACCTAATGGAGCAAGACTCGAGCATAAATACCCCTATTTCTATACCTCAAACCCATTCAGAAAGGCCTTTTATAAGCACTTTTCACTCTCTTGGGGTTCATATAATAAAAGAAAATTGTTCAATACTAGGAATTCCTAGACATTTTACTATTTTCGATAGAAATGACTCAAAAAGAGCCGTCAAAGAAGCCCTTGAAGAACTTGGATTGGATCCAAAACAATACGAGCCTGGATCTATTTTAAATTCAATTTCAAGAGAAAAGGGTGATGGTATTGATTTACAAAAATATAGAAGTCTAGAAAGTAAGGAGTTTTTTAAAAAAATCGTACTTCAAGTCTGGGAAAAATATGAAAATACATTAATAAGAGAAAAATCTTTAGACTTTGATGATTTACTTTTAAAAACTGCTATTTTATTAAAAAAATATCCTGAAATAAGAAAACATTATAGTGATGTTTGGAATTATATACATATAGACGAATATCAAGATACAAATAAAGTTCAATACGAAATTTCTACACTTCTTGCCCAAGAACATAGAAATATTTGTGTGGTGGGAGATATAGATCAAAATATATATTCTTGGAGAGGAGCAGATATAGAAAATATATTAAATTTTGAAAAAGAATATCCCGAAGCAAAAATTATCACTTTGGAAGAAAATTATAGATCAACTCAAACCATCTTGGCTGCAGCAAATAATATTATTAAGAAAAATATTATGAGAAAAGAAAAAAATCTTTTCACAAAAAACTCAGAAGGAGAAAAAATAGAATTATCTATAACATACACAGAACAAGAAGAGGCTCGAGTGGTTTCAGATAAAATAAAAGAACTAATACAAGATGGGGAAGAGCCTAGAAATATTGCTGTACTATACAGAGCAAACTTTCAATCAAGAGTAATTGAAGAAGCATTCTTAAAAAAAGAAATACCTTATCAGGTTTTGGGTGTTAGATTTTTTGAAAGAAAAGAAATAAAAGATGTTTTATCTTTTATAAAAGCATCATTGAATAGAGAGAGTACAAGTGATATGGTTAGAATAGTAAATGTTCCTCCTAGAGGTATTGGAAAAGCTACTATTTTAAAAGTAATAACTGGTCAAGAAAATACTCTTGGTCCAGCATTAAAAAATAAAGTTTTTCAATTTTTAAGTCTATTAGAAAGAATAAAAAATACAGCATTAAAAGAAACTCCTTCTCAATTGATAAAATTTATAATAAGAGAAAGTGGTATAGAAAATACATATAAAAATGGCACATCAGAAGAGCAAGAAAAGCTTGAAAACATTAGGGAATTGGTATCTGTAGCATCTCAGTATGACAGTTTGCCTACTGGCGAAGCTATAGAAAAATTGTTAGAAAATGCGGCCCTTGCTACAGATCAAGATGAATTGGAAAAAGATCATAATGCCGTAAAAATGATGACTGTTCATGCATCAAAAGGACTTGAATTTAATTTTGTCTTTATCGTGGGAATGGAGGAAGATTTGTTTCCACATCAAAGAATAAACGAGGACAAAATATCTCAATCGGAATCAGAAGAAGAAAGAAGATTGTTTTATGTGGCATTAACAAGAGCGAGAAAGAAAGTATTTCTAAGCTATGCTCAATTGAGAACAATATATGGCGCACAAAAACTAAACACTCCATCTCAATTCATTTCAGATATAGGTGATGAACATATATTTTCAAATGGTGATACAGAAGAACCGAGAGGATTAAAAGCAATTTTTATAGATTTCTAATTTAAAATAATAATATGAAAAATATTGAAGAAAATTTTGAAAATAATATAGAAAATGATTTTGAAAATACAAAAGAAAATGCAGAAAATATTTTTTCTGATTCTGAAGAAATAGAAATCGTAGAGGACACTGAAGACAAAGATTCAAATTTGAAAAATGATTTTACTGCAAAAAAATCTCTCGGACAAAATTTCCTTCATGCACCTCAAGTAATTTCAGCTATGGTTCATGCTGGAAAAATTGATAAAGAAAAAATTGTATTGGAAGTCGGTCCGGGGAAGGGAGTTTTGACAAAATCAATTCTAGAAACAGGAGCAAGAGTAATAGCTGTAGAAAAAGACGATAGAGCAATACCTTTTTTGCAAGAAAAATTTAAAATTGAAATGGAAAGTGGTCAATTAAAAATAATTAATCAAGATATTTTGGATTTTGATATAAAATTAAATAATTTAAAAAATGGTGAATACACAATAATCGCAAATATCCCTTATTATATAAGCGGTGAATTTTTGAGAAAATTCCTAGAAACAGAAGAACAACCAGAGAGAATAGTGGTTATGTTACAAAAAGAATTGGCAAAAAGAATAGTAGACGACAAAGAAAGCATATTATCAATATCCATAAAAGTATATGGGGAACCCAAATATCTCATTTCTGTGCCTAGAAAATTCTTTAGACCTATGCCAAATGTTGATTCTGCTGTGATTTTGATAGAGAAAATAAGCAAAAATTTCTTCAAAAATAGCAAAATTGATGAGAAACAATTCTTTGAAATAGTAAAACTAGGTTTTTCTCACAAAAGAAAGGTTGTAAAAAGAAATCTTGAACAAAAAATACCCAAGGAAATACTAGAAAATATATGGCTCAAAGAAAATATATCAAATAACACCAGAGCAGAGGACTTATCCCCTGAAATGTGGAAAAAAATCGTAGGAAATAGTTGATTATATTGATATAATTTACGCAGTATTTCAAATACTGCCCTGTGAAATACCCGAACACAAAAAATGTGCTAATGATTTTGTTAGCAATCCTCATAGTAGGTGGTTTTTTTGTATTGGCAGAATATACAAATAAGAAAAATCAGCCTGTATATACAAATGAAATAGTAAATATCAACAAAAACACTGACAAAAACCCAGAAAACAGCGCTGATTGGAAAAAAGTACTATTAGCAAATGAAAATACAGACACAAAAACAGTAAAAGATTTAACTCAAAAACAAGAAACCCTTACAGCTACTGATATTTTGGGTAGAGATTTTTTTGCAAGATATATGGAAATGAGACAAATGGGAAATATCAATGACAAAGCCAATCAAGATGAATTGATATCTCAAGTACTCAAAAACGGAGTATTATTGGCCAATCCTAAGGTATATACAATAGCAGATGTAATAACGATAAATGACGACAGTGCTGCAGCAATAAAAAAATATGGGAATGATATAGGGCAAGTATTCAAAACATATACAATAAAATCAAGAAATGAAACCGTAATAGCAAAGGATGCTATGGACAAAGGGGATAATAAAATACTAGAGGAATTAAATCCGATAATAACTAGCTATAGAAATATATTAAATGGAATTATCAGAGTAAAAACCCCTCAATCATTTTCAAAATTACAATTAAACCTTATAAACTCAATGAGCTCTTTGCTTTTTGTTGTAGAAAATTTAAAAAAGATTTCTTCAGATCCCTTTACAGGAGTTCAGGCAGCATCAAAATACATACCTTCAGTTCAAATGTACGCTAGCGCTGTAAATGCCATAAAAGATCAAATGATTCTTCAGGGAATAAAATATTCACCAGATGAATACGGAGTATTTTTTATACCAAATTAAAATATGAAGCAATTATTTATAAACAAAAAAATATTTGCAATAATCACCATATTTATTTTTACATTGGCTATTTTTTCTTTACCTAGAAAAGCTCATGCCGTCTTTGGGGTGGGTGATGTCGTATATGACCCAACAAATACCGTTCAAAACACCATAAGCGCCGGAAACTCAGTAATAACAAGTGCGTCAACATATTCAATGCAATTGAAGGAGTTTGTATTGGACGGTCTTCTAAATATGCTTGTAAAACAAGTCATAAGAAGCATAACTCAAAGTGTTGTAAACTGGATAAACTCTGGCTTTCAAGGAAGTCCATCATTCGTACAAAATCCAGGAGCATTTTTCTTGGATGTAGCAGATCAAGTATCTGGTGCATTCTTGGCACAGGCTGGTGGACCACTTACAGCTCTATGTTCACCTTTTAGTATAGATATAGTTCTTGCATTAAAATTTAAATATCATCCAAATGTAATGAAAAGATATACATGTACTTTGGGTGCCATAATAAAAAATACAAAGAGCGCCGTTCAGAACGCCACAATAAACGGCTTCACCGCAGGTGATTTTAGACAAGGAGGCTGGCCGGCTTTTGTATCTCTAACCACAGAACCACAGAACAATGTCTATGGTGCATATCTTCAAGCAGAAAGTGAATTGTCATGGCGTGTTGCAAATGCTCAACAACAAAACAAGGATGAGCTCAGTCAGGGTAAAGGTTTCTTGTCTTGGAAAAAATGTAAAGAAGTTGATGATGGAGAAGGCGATACAGGACCTACAGCAAAAACAAAAGTCTGTGAAGTGCAAACACCTGGCTCTGTAATTTCAAGTTCTCTAGAAAATCAATTGGGTTCTGGACTTAGACAGCTAGAACTTGCTGATGAAATAAATGAAGTTGTAAATGCATTATTTGCTCAGCTTGTAACACAAGTCCTAACTGGTGGACTAAGTTCTGTAAGTGGTAGCGGTCCAGAAGATAAAAGTTCTTATATAAATAACATAA
>CAYTNX010000043.1:0-4729 GCA_964439365.1 uncultured Candidatus Saccharibacteria bacterium
ATCTCGCAGATAAATGATTGTCGTTTATCGAAGTCTTAATTGATTAGATAAATACAGAACTCGGCTTATCGATATGTTATATCAAAAAACCTCCTTAATTGGAGGTTTTTTGTATTGCACTGTATATATTATTATTGCTATAATTGTCGTTATGAATATTCAAAGAAACAATACAAATAGCCATTCTGCACAGCAGAATTTTAATAATAATATTAATAGGGGACAGGCGTATCAAAACAATACACCTCCAAAAGTAAATACAAATTCAGACTCTGATGCTTTACTATACAAAGCAGAAAGTACTCAAAGTCAAAATACATTTTCTAATGTAGATAATAGTTCAAAAACATACAATAAATTGGAAAAAGCATCTTTTATTGTATTTTTGATTACTCTTATATTATCTCCTATAGCTTTTATTCCTATAAATTTTACACCGCTTGATACATCAAAAACCATAATTATCACATTTGGTGTTCTTATTTCTTCTATTCTTTATGCTATTTCTTTGTTTAAAGATAGAAAATCTGTTATTCCAAATCATCCTATAACAATAGTAAGCTTATTGCTTATTGTTTCTACCATAATTTCTTCATTTCTAAGTACAAATATTCATAAATCATTATTTGGCCAGGATTTTGAATTGACCACAGCTAGTTTCTTTGTACTTATGTTTGTGTCTTTGTATTTTGTATTTCAATCTGTATACAAAAACAAAGAGAGACTTTCTTTGATATACAATTCACTAGTTTTATCATTCCTTGTCCTATTTGTATTTCAGGTTATCAGAGTTTTTTCTCCTACTTTTTTGAGTTTGGGTATATTAAATTCAACCACCTCTACTCTCATAGGAAAATGGTATGATCTTGGAATTTTCTCAGCTTCAATATTCTTGCTTTCATTCTTCAATATATCCCTACAAAAACTCAAGGGAAGTTTGAAATTTGCACCGTATGTTCTTCTTGTACTATCAGGTTTGACTTTGTTTATTATAAATTCAGCCATAATTTGGTCTATTCTATCTATGGTTCTATTGGGTTATGGCATATATTATTATGTAAAAACAGAAAATGATAAGACTGGATTAAATAAAATTGTTTCAAAAATATCAATTATTACTTTAGTTTTATTTATTATTTCTTCTGTACTTACTTTTAAGGGAAATGATTTGGCTACTTCAGCTATAAAATCATTGAATCTAGAACAAACAGAAATAGTTCTTCCATGGCAGCTTACACTGGATGTTGCTTCAGATACTATAAAGGAAAGACCTTTGTTTGGAGCAGGACCAAATCGCTTCGTAAATCAATTCTTGATTCATAAGCCTGAAATTATAAATCCTACTATTTTCTGGAATGTCGAATTTTCAACAGGATTTGGTTATATTCCTTCATTTGTTGTCACACATGGTGTTGTGGGAAGTATATTGTGGGTTCTATTCTTTATCTTCTACTTTATTCTTGGAGTGAAATCTCTAAAAAATATTAAGGATGAAAATAGTAAATTTGCAATAATTTCTACATTCTTCATCACAACATTTCTATGGCTAGTTTCTTTTGTCTACAATCCATCTCATTCAGTATTATTTATTACTTATGTGATGACAGGTCTATTTCTTGCTGTATTGAGTTCTGAAAATATACTTAAGATAAAAAACTGCGCTGAATCTTCAAGTAAATTGATGAGAAGATTATTTGATTTGATCGCTATTGTATTGATTATTGCATTTTTGTTCTGGATAGCATTTTATGCAAAGAAATTGATAGCTATTACATATTTCCAAAGTGGTATAACTTCATTAAATACAAATCAGGTTCAGGGTATAGGTGATGCAGAAAAGTATTTCAAAAAAGCCTTGAGTTGGTATAGTTCAGATGTTTATTATCAAGCTCTATCTCAAATAGACATTATAAAAATAAATTCTCTAACTCAACAAATACAAGCTCAACAGCAACAAGACCCAAAGAGTATAAATCCAGAGGTTGTAAAAACTTTGAATTCACTTATAGAGGAAGGAGTAAAATATTCTAGAGCAGCTATAGCTATTGATCCATCAAATTATTATAACTATATATCAGAAGCTAAGGTTTCAGAATTGGCAGCTTCATTACAAATAGGAAATGCTTATGAAAATGCAAAGACTGATTATGCAAATGCTTTAGCTTTAAACCCTTATAATCCATCAATATATTTGAATTTGGCTAGACTAGAAACTTCTAGAAACAATCTAGTAGATGCTCAGAAATTTATAGGTAATGCATTACAATTAAAACAAAATTATCTAGACGCTATATTCTTGCTCTCTCAAATACAGGTTACTCAGGGACGTATAAAAGAAGCTATAACATCAGTTCAAGTCGCTACTCAAATAAATCCAAATGATCCTTTGTTATTCTTCCAGTTAGGATTCTTGGATTATAATGACAAAAATTATCAGGGTGCAGTGGATGCTTTCTCAAAGGCAGTTGAATTGAATAGTCAGTATGCCAATGCTCGATACTTCTTGGGTCTATCATATGCTCGTTTGAACAAGAACGTAGAGGCTGTTCAGCAATTTGAAGAATTGGCAAAGACAAATCCTGAGAACAAAGAAATATTTGTAATTCTTTCAAATCTTAAAGCAGGAAAGTCACCATTTGCTGAAGCAAAAGCTCCAATAGACAGCAAGCCTGAAAAGAGAAAGACACTTCCTGTTAAGGAAAAGACTAATTAATGGTTAATGGTCAAGAGATTATTCACATTAATGAATCAAGAGATTCGCGGTCTTCATGAGGCCGCGTATCTTCTTGGTTTTTTTGCTTTTTTATCTCAGATATTGGCTTTGGTTAGGGATAAATTATTGGCATACAATTTTGGCGCAGGCACAATACTCGATATATATTATTCCGCTTTTAGAATTCCAGATTTGATTTTTGTGTCTATTGCTTCACTTGTTTCGGCTTCTATTCTAGTACCATTTTTTATTGATAAATTTAAGAATGATTCTGATAATGGTCAAAAATTTGTTGATTCTATTTTCTCTTCATTTTTCTTTATTATAATTTTGGTCAGCTTGATTGTTTTTGCTCTTATGCCTTGGCTAATAAAAGTTTTATTGCCGGGTTTTATAAATAGTTCTTATTTATCTCAGCTTATAATTTCAAGCAGAATATTACTTCTATCTCCTATATTTCTTGGTCTGTCAAATTTCTTTTCTAGTATTACTCAAATGAATAGAAGATTTTTGATTTATGCATTGAGTCCAATTGTATACAATGTAGGAATAATAATAGGAATAATATTTATTTATCCTATACTTGGATTATATGGACTTATATTGGGTGTAGTTATCGGAGCTTTTCTGCATATGGCCATTCAATTGCCCTTTATATTTCATAAAGGCATGATACCTCAGATTATTTTTAAAATTGATTGGAAATCGATAAGAAAAGTGATTTTTATTTCATTACCTAGAACTTTGACATTGTCTTCAAATCAATTGGCTTCATTTTTCTTGGTTTCTCTAGGTTCTCTTATGAGTGGTGGTACTATTTCTATTTTCAATTTGGCTTTCAATTTGCAATCGGTACCTATGACTATTGTCGGCGTTAGTTATTCATCTGCTATTTTTCCTACTTTATCAAAATATTTTGTTGAAAAAAATCATAAGGAATTCTTGAATAAAATGATTGATTCAGCTAGACATATAGTATTTTGGTCAATTCCAATAACAGTTTTATTTATCGTTCTTAGAGCACAAATAGTAAGAACTATATATGGCGCAGGTCAATTTGATTGGTCAGATACCAGACTTACAGCGGCAACTCTGGCTATTTTTATTGTTTCTGTTATTGGACAAAGTTTGATTTTGCTTTTTGTTAGAGCTTATTATGCAGAAGGTAAAACAAAAAAGCCACTTATTATCAACATAGTATCTGGAATAATGATTGCTGTTCTTGGATATGTACTTACAAAATGTTTCTTTGCTTTCCCGGCCTTTGCTTTCTTTTTGGAGGAATTACTCAAGGTATCTGATCAAAATGGCACAAGTGTTTTGGTTTTGCCTTTGGCTTATTCTCTGGGTGTTTTATTTAATACTTATTTGCATTGGCATATGTTTGAAAAAGATTATCCTGGATTTACAAAGCCTGTTATCACAACTCTTTTTCAAAGTTTCTCATCTTCTATAATCATGGGTTATATAACCTTTGTATCTTTAAGATTTTTCAATATATTTTTTCCTCTTACAAAAGCATGGAATGTGTTCTTTCAAGGATTCTTTGCGGGAATAGTTGGTATTTTATTTGGAATAATTATTTTAGTTTTATTAAAAAACAAGGAAATATCTGAAGTTTGGCAAACTTTACATCATAAATTCTGGAAATCAAATGTTGTCGTTCCTGATCAAGAAACATTGTAATTGTCTGTTTATTTGTTAGTATTGATTCTACTTTATGAATCCACAATTTATTAGAAATTTCAGCATTATAGCCCATATTGACCATGGTAAATCAACCTTGGCTGATAGAATGTTGGAAGTTACAAATACTATTGAAAAAAGAAAAATGCAGGAACAGGTCCTAGATAGTATGGAACTTGAGAGAGAGCGCGGAATAACAATAAAAATGCAGCCCGTTAGAATGAAATTTAAGAAAAATAAGGGCAATGATATAGGCAAAGAATTTGTTTTAAATCTAATAGATACTCCTGGGCATATAGATTTTTCTTATGAAGTTTCTCGAGCTTTGAA
>CAYTNX010000044.1:0-1352 GCA_964439365.1 uncultured Candidatus Saccharibacteria bacterium
TATATCAAGAGAAAATCTTCTTTCTACAGAAAAACAATACTTATCTCTCAAGCCAAAATCATCAAATCCAGTTAAGGTTACTATAAAAGACACAAATCACTCTGTTTACTATGTGGTTATAGAAGCAGATACTAGAGGACAAAAATCTATAATAGGCGTTAGATTCAATAGACAGGGTGTTGATTCTCCTAGAATAAACTTCCCATCAATAATTCGCTATCCTTTGATAAAGAATCAGAGTAATTCAGTGTTTTCTTGTGTACACAATGCCGGCACATCAGATGTTGTTCAAAACAACAAAATGACATTGAATGTTCAGGATATGTCAGGAAAAGATATATCAACCTATACATATACAGGCGATATAACAGGAGCAATGATGGCTGTAAAAAATGATTTTACTCCTAAAAAAGATTATTCTAGTTTCAAGATAGTTACTGAGATTTATCACAATAACAGATTGGTTGATAAAAATACTACAGTATATGATTGCAAAAAGTTGAATCCTACTTTGTGTAAGGGTGATGAAGAAAGTTTTGGTGGAGGTGACACAACAGATTTATTGGTAAATAAAAATATTATGTATCTTGTAATAACTATCACATTATTGATTTTGGCAATTTTGATTATATTAAAAATAAAAAATAAATCTCATCAGGTTATTGTCCTATTTGTATTATTTGGTTTGACAGCATTTATACCAAACAAAACCTTCGCAGCTTCTAAGACTGTTTCTGTAAGCGCCGCAACTCCGATGCTCTTTTATTGGCAGCACAATTTGGTAGGAGAAATAGAGGGCTGGAGACGAGGTCTTTCTTCATCAAATATAACCACAAATTATTCAGCTGATGCTATAGATAAAGCTACAAATTCATCCATCGTGGATGGATCAGATGTTCTTGTTGGAACAAAAATAAGATTTACTTCTGCTAAAGGAGATATATCTTGGTTCGGTACTGGTTTTACTCAAGATACTCCTATCGGAAAATGGGTTGCTGGTGCAAATACAAATTGGATAGGACCTGTGACTCCGGTTTCATCACAAATATTAGATGAAAATTGTTTTTCTGATTATGTAAACACAAGGACTTATATTCTAGATGGTGAAACATATACAAAAGATATTTATATTCCTTTTTCAATAGATCCACCTACATTAAATTTTAATCATTCTGCAAACCTTACTTGTTCAGCTATTTCTTCTGATACTCAAGATTGTACAGTAAATGCTGCTGGACCAATAACTGCAAGTTTTGATTTTGCTTCTACTTATGGACTTTTTTATCATAAATACTATGCGAATGGTGCTACATATGAAACTGGAACAGGTGGTCAAGAACCAGAAGGTTGTT
>CAYTNX010000044.1:1362-4560 GCA_964439365.1 uncultured Candidatus Saccharibacteria bacterium
CTTTGACAGGAGGAACATCTGGTAAACAAGAGTCAGAAGGATGTTATGGGAATACAAGACCTATGTCTATATCCTCTGGTGGTTCATATAATACCTATCAAGTCCCAATCCCAGCCCAAAGCATCTCATATTCATTCAATGGCGTAAATCCACCACCAGTAAATCTTCCTTGTACAGTTCCTTCTATAAACACTCCTCCAGTAGTTGGTGTTGTGAATACAGATTATCCAATAAGAGCTGTTTCTACAGATCCAGAATCAGACAAAGTTTCTTATGGTTTTGATTGGAATACTGATGGAATAGTAGATAATTGGGCTCCATCATCAAGCTTTGTAGATTCTGGTACATCTCAAACCATAAATCATAGATGGACAACAGGAGGTGTAAAGACCATAAAAGTATTATGTAAAGATGAAAAATCAGGACTTCTTTCAAGTTGGGCATCTTCAGCTTTCCAAGTAGCAAATCCACCCAATAGCCCACCAACAAATCCAGTTCTTACAGGACCATCAGTAGGTGAAATGAATAAAGTCTATACATTCAATGCTGTTTCTACAGATCCAGATATGGACTTTGTGAGATATGCTTTTGATTGGAACAATGACAGTGTAGCTGATGAATGGGTGCCTTCAACAGGATATGTACCAAATGGCTTGCCAGGACAAAATGATTCAAATCAAATATCTCTATGGACTACTTCAGGAAACAAAAGCTTCCAAGTAAAAGCAATTGATTCAAAAGGAGCTTCATCATATTGGTCAACATATCATATAGATATTTCTGCAGCAGCAAATAATCCACCAGTAGCAACCATTACAGGTCCAGTAGATCCTATATCCCATAATCCACTTACAGGTCCATTTCTTATAAACACTATTTACACTTTTGCTGTAAAATGTGATGATCCAGATGGAGATGATACTAGCTGTGAAATAGATTGGAAAGGTGATGGTATAACAGATCTTGTTCAGCCTGCAACAGGATATACAACAACCGGAAATGTATTTTATGTTTCAAATAATTCTGGCGAATGGCCATCTCCATCATCATATACAATAAAAGTAAGAGGAAAGGATTCAAAGGGATTAGTGGGTGCTTGGACTTCAAAGACAATGACAGTAACTAATCCTAGTGGTCCACCAGTAGGTACTTTGAGTGTAGTATTTTCAGCTTCTCCATCACTTATTATGACTGGTAATAGGTCAACATTACGATGGACTGTACTTGGTGCTGATTCATGTAATGGTACAGATGGAACAGCTTCATGGATTGGTTCAAAGAGTGCAGCAGGATCAGTATTAAATACAGAGATGACTGATGTTTTCAATGATACAACATTAACAGATCATAAATATACTTTGACCTGTACAGGTTCTGGCGATACTATTTCGGCACAGACCACAGTAAGGGTTGCTGTATTAAAAATGTGGCTAAATGATAATACCAATACTACAAAAATAAAGTTAAGAGTAGGTGATAAGGCAATAGTAAATTGGCAAGATGCAAGTCTTACTTCATGTCATGGAGTAAAAGTAAAAGAACCTGTAGGAAGTACATTGGGTGATATATCATCATATGGAAATCTTGGTGGTGGGAATTCACCTATTACTAGAGTAGTAACTCCGGCCTTGGCAAAGGGTGTATACGATATAAAGATTAGCTGTAATGAAAGTGATTCAAATACCGTAGAGATTGTGGTTACCGATGCAAAACTTGAGGAAATATAAGGTTTAAATCGGCATTCTCAAGTACTTGCTTTTTTGGACGGTAATGGTATAATAAGGGGGTCAGTTAAGAATACCGTTTATGAATAGAAAAATCCTATTATTAGGTAAAATATTGGTCACAACTACTCTATCTACTGTTTTACTTTTGTCCCAAAATTACGTTTTCGCAAGTAATATAGATCAATCAAAAGTTGATTCTATAATAAAAATAAATAAAACTATAGTAAATTCAAAATCTGTATCTTTACAAAATACAAATCTTCTATCTCTTGTAAAAGAAAGAAAATCAAATGCACTTTCTTTGATGAAAAAGAATCCTCTAGCTTTTATTGCTCTTGCAATAAAAACAGAAGATAAGAAAAAAGTATCATTGGCTGTACAGAATTATATAGAAAGTGAAGAGACTTTGTCTGGAAAAATAATTCATATTATTTCAGAGGATGAAAATGAGGGCATTGATGGAAATACCTATTTTATTGATACCGGCTCAAAGCTTTACAATTATTATCCTGTTTCATCTCTAGATATTGTTTCTGGTACTAGAGTAAAGATAAAAGGATATACCTTAGACAATAACTTTGTATCAAATACAAATAAGGCTTCTTTAATGTCTGTAGGAGATACACCAAATCAAGATACAATTGGAAATCAAAAAACAGCAGTTTTTCTAGTGAAATCATCTGATAGTGCACCCGAAACCTACAATGCTGCTTTTGCTAAAAATTTAATATTCAATGGTCAATTTCAGAACTTTATAAAAGATCAATCCAATAATCAAACATATTTCAGTGGTGATGTTTTTGGTTGGTATAATATAAATCAGTCAATGGCGCATATACCATGTAGTAATATAATGTATTACTATGACTGGACTCCGATGATAAAGAAATATAATGTAAATCTAAGCAACTACGATAAAGTTCTAATTGTTTCTGCTGATGATACTCATGATTGTGCAACTGTCGGTAAGATGGGTTTAAATATAGGGGGAGAAGTGTATAACGTTTCTACTAGTATTGTTAATGCTAATGGATATGATATCCCCGCTTCTCTTTCTGATGATCAAAGATTCACATGGACAATACTAGATCAAGTATTGGCTCATGAATTCGGACATGCTTTGGGATTAAATCATGCAAATGGTTGGCAATGTTTGGGTAATGATATTTATTATGGTGATTGTAAACATACAGAATATGCCAACTCTTTTGATATTATGGGTATGGGAAAATATTCTATTGGTTATAGTGCCAAATACAGAGAACAGCTTGGATGGATACCACAAAATCAAATATTAAATATTACAAGTTCTGGTGAATATGAAATAAATCCATTAGAAAGTAATGCTTCAAAATATAGATTTGCAAAAATAAATTTACCAAATGTAAGAACTCCTTATTATTTGGAATTTAGAAATCCTATTGGTTTTGATGCAAATTTATCAAAAGAAGATTTAATATCAAATACCAAT
>CAYTNX010000045.1:0-4523 GCA_964439365.1 uncultured Candidatus Saccharibacteria bacterium
GATGCAGTGTCTTCTGATTTCATCATCCACCACGCCTCATCGATAACCAAAAGTCTCTTTTTTAATTGTTTTCTAATGGCATTCCATATGTAATGTGTAACTATATACATTGCTACGGGTTTCAATTCATCCTCCATATCTCTAAGAGAAAATACAACGAATTTTTTGTTTATATCGACATTTGACGGTCTATTTATAAAACCAGACCAAGTTCCTTTTGTATATTTTGTAAGTCTTTCAACTAGAGATTGAGCACCTTCCATTCCAGCTAGAACAAGCTCAAAGTCTGAAAGAAGTGGTGGCTCAACATTTCTAAAATCAGATTCTGGAGTGATATCTTTTAATGCATAAGTTTCTGTGATGGCTCGATCTATAATAGCGTCTTCTTCTTGAGAAAGGCCACCAAGCATTATGCGGAAAAGTCCTACTAGGTTTATTATGTTTGATCTCAAAACATCAGCAGCGCTCTCATCTTCTCTTGGAACTGGCAAATCAAATGGGTTTATATGATGTTCTGAGTTTAGGGATATATTGAAATACTTACCTCCAGTAGCCTCAGCCATATACTCATATTCTTTTTCTGGGTCAATAACTATAACTTCTGTATCAAACATCAAAGTTCTTAGAATTTCTAGTTTTGTACAATAAGATTTTCCTGATCCTGCTTTTGCAAAAGTTACGGAATTGTAGTTTTCTAATAAGAATCTATCAAAAAGCACCAATGAGGAATTGTGTCTATTTATTCCATAAAGTATTCCTTTATCTGAAGTAAGGTCAAAAGATACGAATGGGAAAAGACTTGAAAGTGGAGATGAATTTAGTTTTGAATGAACCATCAATTTGTCATCCCCTATTGGCAATACGCTCTTGTATCCATCTTCTTGTTGGAATAGGGCTGGCTTTACATACACTAGTTTTGCTTCTAGTATAGATTTTATTTCTGATTCTGTTTTGTCTAGTTCTGCACTATTGTCTCCGAAAATTGTAATATAAACACCAACATCAAATAGCTTTTCTTGAGCTTGCATTAGATTGTCTCTCAATGCTTCAAGATCTTGATATGCCGTGTCTAGCATTGGATCTCTCACCAAACCCTTATCCTCTCTTGTTGAAATCTGACTTTGAACTTCAGCTACCTTTTTTTGAAAATGTCTAAGTATTTTTGCTGTGTCTATTGGGTGAATAAAAATAGATATATTAAAAATTTTGTCTAGGTTTATTATCGGTGCAAACCAGCTCTCGGATAAGAATCTTGGATATGAAATCACAAAAAATGTTCTAGCAACTTTTTCTCCAAGATTTATCTCTTTTGGTGTGATCTTTAGAGCTGATGGGGCTATTATGTCTTTTAATTCCAATACACCAGCCTCGTATATTTCTTGAGGCATCAATGATATTATTGGTGATTTCTCTTCTTTTTTTCCGAAAATTTTTGAAAATATACTCATATTTTTAATTTATTTGAATTGGCTTTTCGGTTTCTCCAGGATTAAATATTTTATAATACAATTCTACCACCTCTTCTGTTCCAAGTTCTGCTACTCTTATTCCACAACGCACAAGTCCTTGCTCTACGACACCTACTCTCTGTTCAAGCTGACTTCTGTATTCTTCAAATTGTTCATTTGCCAATAATTTTTCATTGGTATTTTTGCCCATCATTGAGCTTAGTGGATTTTTATTAACATTTATTACTGGAGGTGTATAAGGAATTACTATGAAGAAGCTTTTTGTCATTATGCTAGAGTTTTCAACGAAAGTTTTTATGAATTCTATATATTCTCTTGTTTGAATTTTCATCAATTCTGATACTTGTTCTTTGTATCTCTCTTCTAGAAGTGCTATATAAGGCCTTATATCAAGTCTTTTTGATTGAATAAAAATTTGTGCAGAAAAATCCAATGAATTTAGAAAATTTTGGAATTGAGATATTATGGCGGCCTGCTCATCTCCAGATTTTAATGCAAAGTTTAAAGAAGAGGCTAGAACTATTGATCTAAGTGAGCCATCTTTTAATACCACTACCCCATCTCTTATTTCTTGTATTGGTACGAATTCTTGTGTTGTTTTTGATATTTGAGCCATATTTATCTTTGATTTTTATCGCTATACATACTTTCTTTTATATCCAAACTCCATGTAAGATCTTTCAGTTTGCTATCTGATATCTTGGGAACCATAACTGATGCATATTGTTTTGCCTCTTGGGCTGGATTGTCTGAAGGTTTTTTATCAATTTTTCTCCATATATATAATTTTGCTGATGTAAGGTATTTGAATGCTGCTTCTACAAGAAAAATGAAGGGTTTGTTATTTACTTTATAGAAAGCCAAGGTCAATGAAAAAGCCATAACTATAAGTATTGGTATAAAAGAAAAGATAAGAGATGGTAAAAATTCATATATAGCAAAGGATAATCCTGCTCCACCGGCAATATAGATAAATTGTTTGAGGGTTAATGGCCCAAAAATTTTATCTTCAACTTCTATAAACTGTGGAACTTGGTATTGCATATTTCTATTATACTATATTTATATCTGTTCCCTATAAGGATCTAATGGATATTTATTTACTTCTTTGTTTTCTACTACATTTTTACTTCCCTCTTCTTCTACCATTTTCTCTTTCTTTACTACTTGTTCTTTGTTTATTACTGGAGTATTTAATAAATGATCTATGTTTGTTTTATAAAAAACCGTTAATATACGGAGCGATTTCACAATTTGAAGGACAAGTTAGCAGTTTTTATTCCCCCTTTAGTGTGTGTTATCGATGTGTATTTCCACAATATCCTACGGCCGCTATTAAGAACTGTTCAGACGCAGGAGTGGTTGGGCCTTTGCCTGGAATTATTGGGACTCAGCAAGCCTTAGAGGCCTTAAAGGTTTTGTTATTTCAATGGCATTTAAATAAAAATAATTTTGATCTTAATTCGGATCTTCAAAAAATAATAAAAGACTATCAGGGAATAGAACCATTATTTAATAAAATATTAAATATGAATTTTTATAATAATGAATTTAATACTTTTCAGATTGCTAAAAAACCAAATTGTCTATGTCAAAATACTCAAATCAGTTATCAAGAAATAGCAGATTTCAAACCAACAGTTTGTAATACACGACCGGATTCGTTAAACAGCCATTCGGATGGTTTAGCTGAATTACAAGATAAAATCATCATTGATGTCAGGGAAGCTATAGAGTGGAATGATTTTCATTTAGAAAACAGTTTGCATTGGTCCCTCAGCGAATTAAAAAACTCAAAGTTTCCTAATCATTTAAAAGAAAAGAATTTATTTCTAGTTTGTAAATCAGGTCAACGAGCTAAAACGGCAAAAGACATATTAACTCAACATGGATTTAAAAACGTCACGTTCAGTACGAAAGGTGTTTATGAATTTACGATTAGATAACGAAGACATCAGAATTAGAATTTCGGAAAATGAATATCAGCAATTAATTAATAAGAATTTTATATGTGGAAATTTTAAAATTAATAAATTACTGCAGTTTTCAGTTTTTATTTCATGTCCCGAAGATACAGAAAAAAACCAACAGATTTTTTCAACTGGACCAGTTACAGTGGATAAAGAAAACAATCATTTAAATATATTGATTACTAAAAACAATTTAAAAAAGTTGGGTGAAAAAGAAAATAAAAAATCTGGGATAAATATAGATAACATAAATCTGCAATTGGATATTTTTAACGAAAAAAAACGTATGGTGTAGCGTGGCCAAAGACCAATTTAATTATAAAAAAATTAAATTATTTATTTCATCTTTATTTTGTATATTATTGTTGTTTAACAAGTCGGCTTTTGCGGACGATTTATCTGTGGCTGTGTCATCCAATTTTTCAAGCGTTGTTGAAAAACTAAAACCTTTATTTTATCAACAATCCGGTCATCAATTGTTGGTCAGTTATGGCTCATCTGGAAAGCTGTATGCGCAAATAATTAATGGGGCACCGTTTGAAGTGTTTTTATCAGCGGATTCGGTGTTTGTTGAAAATTTGATTAATGAAAAAAAGGCATCCGCTCATTCAAAATGGATCTATGCTGTTGGCCAATTGGTTTTATGCAGCAGTAAAATGGATTTAGACATCAAAGATTTAGAAATTTTACTAAATCCCTCTATTAAACATATTACTATAGCAAATTCAAAAACGGCTCCTTATGGTATAGCGGCAGAAAAAGTATTGTTAAATAAAAATATATTCAATCAAATTAAAACTAAAATTGTCGTTGCAGAAAATATTAATCAAGCTTTTCAATTTGTTGAAACTAAAAATGCAGATATTGGTTTTGTGGCTTTGTCACAGGTTTTAAATAAAAAAAATATAAAATATTGGCTAGTACCAGAAAATCTGTATGATCCTATATTTCAAATGGCCGTCATTACTAATAAGGGGGTCAAGCATTCAGCCGCCAAAGAATTTTTAGAATTTTTAAAATCAAAATCGGTTCAAAAATTAATTCAAGACTCAGGATACAAGGTGGTTCATTAAAATGGGCGCAG
>CAYTNX010000046.1:0-4520 GCA_964439365.1 uncultured Candidatus Saccharibacteria bacterium
GGCTAGCGTTGATTTTCTGAAAGGTTTTTTTGTTCATATCTATAGAACACCTTACTACTTGCATGACTTATTTGTCAAAAGTATTTTTTATAATGCAAAAACAAAAAACAGTCATTGATTTCTCTGATGACTGTTTTTGTTTTCTTGTCTTGATTTAAAAGAATTAAATCAATCCTGCTTTTTTTAGAGTGGCGAATGCTCCACGCTTTTGTATTGTTTTTAATGCTCTTGTAGAAATTGTAAGAATTACTGATTTTTTTAGTTCAGGAATATAAATCTTCTTTTTTTGAAGATTTGGATATTTTCTAACCATTCCTGTTGGGTTGAATTGAGTAGCACGAGTACGGTTTGAATAACCGCCGGCAATCATTGAACCCCTTTTTGTTATTGCACAAACTTTAGCCATAGTGTTGGTTATGCTATCATAAGTAATATAATAAGCAAGTATATGGATGCATTAACTTCATTAGTATCAATAATTATACTCATAATGTCTGTTGTTGTTCATGAGCTTTCTCATGGATATATGGCTGAAATGATGGGGGATCCTACACCTAGATTGCAGGGTAGACTTACATTGAATCCTTTCAAACATTTAGAATGGTTTGGTTCTTTTTTGGTACCGATTCTTACTTCTTTAGCTGGTTTTCCTTTTGGTTGGGCAAAGCCAGTAGAATGGAATCCTTATAATGTAAAAAATAAAAGACTTGGAGAATTTCTTATTGCTTTGGCAGGTCCTTTTTCAAATTTTATAATTGCATTAGTTTTCGGTCTCATTATAAGATTTTATAGCGCTGATTTATCTATACCTTTTATCAAAATTTCTTCTTATGTTATAGCTATAAATATAGTTTTGGCTGTTTTTAACCTTATACCATTGCCTCCTCTTGATGGATCAAAACTTTTCTTTTCTATTTTACCTTCTAGATTTATAAAAATAAGAAATGTTCTTGAACAATATTCTATTTTTTTCTTTTTGGTTTTGGTTATTTTTCTTTGGAGATTTATTGAACCTATAATACCTACTATTTTCAGTCTTATTGTAGGGCAGGGGTAGGGATTGTTTAAATTTATAGTATTTTTGACAAAATCTTATAATTATCATATTGTTTTTATGGCAAGATGTTCTTGCTACTGATCCGGCAGATTTCCGGAAGTACATTGTAAAAAGAGGATAAACGATGAAAAATATCATCGGTGCAGAAGCGGCCCGTTGGGCTGGTCTGCAAATCGACCTTCACTCAAAATTCCGTTCGGGCAATATTACACCCGATCAGCTTGAGTGGTGGCTCAATCAATCCATCAATACCCGTAATGCCATTATGGGTGATGGAAGGTTGTATGTGCAAAAACCTTCGGAGAAGTTCGCTCTGCTCGTGGATCTCGGCATCATCACGGTGCCGGACGACTACGATCACGCTAGTCGGCTCACGACGTTTGGTAATCAAAACTGTAAGAAGTTCTATAACTACAACGAGGCGATTACCGACAAGAACTTCCCGAATCCGACTCGGGTCTTGAAGCCGGGCGACAAGCTCCGTGTTCGCGCGTTCAAGCAAGTCGCCCCCGGCACGACTACCTCGGAGGAGCGCATGGCATTCTTGGCAACTCAAAATGCTATACACACTGGTGCACAGGGAGCCTCGCTCGTCTGGGACCAGAAGCGCGACCAACTGCAGAAATACAGATGGTATACGTCTTTCGATGATAAGGATCATCTTTGGACCGATTTCGATGGTGACTACAGGGTTCCGTGCATTTACTACTATTATGATGGTGACTTCAGGTTCGACCTCGCCCATTTAAAGGGCGCTTGGGGATTAGACGATTGTTTCCTCTGCTTCTGCGACGTCGAGTAGTCTCAGCTAGTTCTTCGAGTCTTAGACTCTTTTGATATATCTTGAGCCCTTGCTTCACTGCGAGGGCTCAATTTTTTTATAAATTAAAGTATTATTTTAAACATTGCCTTTTTGATTATTTATGATAAAGTAATGCCACGTTCAAAAAACGCATATAAGGGTGAGTAACCGCTCGGTGAAAACAATCAACCTTATATTTATCAAGTTAATTAATAAAAATAGAGAATGCCTACAATAAATCAGCTTATTAAAAGCGGTAGAAAGAAGTTTATTAGAAAAACAAAATCTATAGCACTTACAAGAAGTTTTAATACTATCAAAAATAGACCAAACTTCTTCCCATCACCATTCAAAAGAGGTGTATGTATAAAAGTGACTACAAAGACTCCAAAAAAGCCAAACTCAGCTATTAGAAAGATAGCCCGTGTTAGACTTTCAAATGGTTTGGAAGTTACAGCTTATATTCCTGGAGAAGGACATAATCTTCAAGAACACTCAGTGGTTCTATTGAGAGGGGGTCGTGTAAAGGATGTTGGTTTGAGATATACAGTAGTAAGAGGAGTATTGGATGCAGCAGGTGTAGAAAAGAGAAGAAAGGGTCGAAGTCAATATGGTAATAAGAGACCAAAGGCTGCTAAAGCTTAATTATTTTAAATAAATATCTACTAATATGAGAAGAAAAATAAAGAATAAATACCCAGTAAGACCAGAACCTGTATTCGAAAGTATAAAGGTTTCTAAGCTTATAAATTACATAATGGATTCTGGAAAAAAGAATGCAGCTAGAAAAATAGTATATGATTGTTTTGATTTACTAAAAGAAAAAGCAAAGGTAGAAAAACCATTGGAAGTTATTGATACAGCTCTAAAAAACACAGCTCCTGCTATGGAAGTCAGATCAAGACGTGTTGGAGGTGCCAACTATCAAGTTCCTAGAGAAGTAAGACCAGAAAGACAGAGATATTTGTCTATGAAATGGATTGTAGAAGCCGCAAGATCAAAGAAGGGCAAACCAATGGCTGAAAAACTAGCTGATGAAATTATTTCAGCATCAAAGAATGAAGGAGAAGCTGTAAAGAAACGTGAAAATACTCATAAAATGGCTGAGGCAAACAAGGCATTTGCTCACTTCGCTTGGTAATTTATTAGATTTAATTATTAATTTAATTTTTGTATTTTATGCAAAGAGACTATCCATTAGATAAGGTTCGTAACTTCGGTATTATTGCACATATTGATGCCGGAAAAACAACAACATCAGAACGTATTCTTTATTATACCGGTATGATTCACAAGATCGGTGAAGTTCATGATGGAGAAACTACTACAGACTGGATGGAACAGGAAAGAGAGAGAGGAATCACTATTACAGCAGCTGCTATTACATGTTTTTGGAATCCTTCTTATATGCCCAAAACAGATGTATCAAAGAAGGTTAGATTCAATGTTATTGATACACCAGGTCACATAGACTTTACGGTAGAAGTAAAAAGATCACTTCGTGTTCTTGACGGTGCTGTCGTTGTGTTTGACGGTGTTGCTGGAGTAGAACCTCAATCAGAGACAAATTGGCGTTATGCTGATGAAGGAAATGTTCCTCGTCTTTGTTTTATAAATAAAATGGACAGAATGGGTGCATCTTTTGAAAGATCATATGCATCTATACTAGAAAGATTAAATAAAAAAGCCGTAAGATTTCAAATTCCTATAGGTACAGAAGGGGATCATAATGGAGTTATAGATTTGTTAAAAATGAAGGCCTATTATTTTGAGGGTGAAAAGGGTATAGATATTATTGAAAAAGAAATACCTGAAAACCTATTGGCTGATGCAAAGAAATATCATTCTGAACTTATAGAAAAAGCTGTAGAACATAATGATGAATTGATGCAGCAATATCTAGACGGAAAAGAAATTCCTGTAGATGTTTTGAAGTCAGAAATAAGAAAACTAGTTCTTACAAACAAAATGTTCCCTGTATTTACAGGATCAGCTCTAAAAAACGTTGGAGTTCAGCTAGTACTAGATGCTGTGGTAGATTATTTGCCATCACCATTGGATATACCAGCAGTAAAAGGTACAAATCCAAACACTGGAGAAGAGGTTTTGAGACATGCAGATGATAATGAACCTTTTTCTGCTCTAGCTTTCAAACTTCAAAACGATCCATTCGTAGGACAGCTTACTTTCTTTAGAGTTTATTCTGGTACTGTAGAGTCAGGAACATATATTTACAATTCATCTACAGGCAAGAAAGAGAGACTTGGACGTATTGTGAGACTACAAGCTGATAAAAGAGAAGAAGTAAAGAAAGTTTTTGCTGGAGAAATAGCTGCGGCTGTAGGATTGAAGGACGCTCTTACTTCACATACTTTCTGTGATGAAAATAATCCAATAATACTAGAAGCTATAAAATTCTTGGAACCAGTGGTTTCTTTGAGAGTAGAACCAAAAACAAAAGCTGATCAAGAAAAGATGGGTATGGCTCTTAGAAAATTGGCAAATGAAGATCCTACTTTCAAGATTTCTTCAAATAGTGAAACAGGAGAGACTATTATATCTGGTATGGGAGAATTGCACTTGGATATCATGGTTGATCGTATGAAAAGAGAGTTTGGTGTAGAAACAACAGTGGGTAAACCTCAAGTTGCTTATAGAGAA
>CAYTNX010000047.1:0-4497 GCA_964439365.1 uncultured Candidatus Saccharibacteria bacterium
ATTCCCCTGAAGAGGGAAGGGTCCCCAGTTCGATCCTGGGCCTTGGCACCAAAATCAAAAACACATCCTTGCTCGGGATGTGTTTTTGATTTGTTTATATTGTTTTTACTTTCAATTTTGATTGTCTCTTTTTGTCTAGTTTAGGAAGTTTAAGTATAAGTAATCCATGTTTTTCTACAGCTTCAGCTTCATCCACATCTATTTCTTCCGGTAGTGCAATACTTCTTGAAAAAGAACCCCAATACAATTCTCTTACAAAATAATCATCATCTTTTGCAGTTTTTTCTTCCTCTCTTTCTCCGTGTATAGTAACCATATCTCTTGTTATTGAAATATCTAAATCCTCTGGATGAACACCAGCTATCATGGCTTTTATAATAATCATATCTTGAGTTTGATATACATCAACTGTAAGCTCACCATCCTTTTCTTCTTCCTCTTCTAGCCAAGCTGAGGAGTTTTTTGTAATTTCTTTGTTATTTACAACATCATCTTTTTCATCCTCCATTCTTATAGTTCCTGTTAGACGTTCAAAAAATGATTTTTTTTCTTTTGCCATACTATTTTATAATGTACTAAATAAAATTTAAAACTTTTAATAAAACTATGTGGTTTTTGGCTTTATTACTTTAACTTCCTCAAAAAGAATTATTAGTATAACCACTGCGCACCATACCAATCCGAAAATTTTTAGTGTATCCGTTCCTGATGAATTAATTATAGACAAATTGAATGTACTATGCAATGCAATTGCGAGGATAACTCCTATTATTATTGATATAGCTTTTATAAAATCGCTTTTATAATATGATATTCCAACCATAAAGCCTATTGAAGCTGATGATACTATATGAACCAATGTTGCTCCTATAAATCTCATATTTCCGGTTATTACACTTTTTGCTATATCTCCAGTATTTAATGGTGAAAGTATAAAGAAGGTATTTTCAATGGCAGCAAAACCAAGAGCTACAGTAATACAATAAATCATTGCATCTATAGGTTCATCCATGTTTTTTGAATTTAAAGCGACAATCAAAACAGCCAAGAATTTTACAATTTCTTCTGTGCCAGCCCATAATACATACTTTATGTTTTCTGAAATATTTATATCAGCTATATATTTTTCTATAAAAATAGCCAGAATTACGACCAAACATCCTGATAAAAAAGTCAGAAAAACTTGAAATCTGGGTTCAGGGTGCAAATTGTCTTCTTTAAGCCAAAACCAAAGCCATAGCAGTGCAGGCAATATACCAGAGAGTAATGCATATGCTAGTGTTGTAAAATCCATAAGTAATATTATACACGATAGTTTTTTCTCAATTTTCTTTCTATCAACATATTGACATTATGTGTTAAATATGATAGGGTCAGATTAGAAGTCCTTCGTAACTAGGACAGATTTGTAGGTAAAATCAACCAAATGGAGGAAAGATGAACAGTATCAATAACATCCTGAGTCGGTTCCTCATGATTGTCGGTTTCTGCCTGATCGGCTTCAGCGCGAGCGCTGCTGAGAGGGCGACCGTTTTCATGAAGGTTTCGGCCTTTCGTGGCCCGATCACCAATTCGGTGAACTACATCCCCTGGGTCGAACAGACCAAGGTTTCGGTTCTCTCCGACGATTGGGGTATCGATACCCTGATGCCGGAATACCTCAATGCCAATCTGACCAATAAGAACGAGACCCAGACTGTCTGGTTCTCCGTTCACATTTGGTCGGCTGAGCCCTTCGATCCCTCCAAGCTCTTCTTCAATGCCAAGAGCTCGGATAGGGACAATATCTTCGGAAAGAGTGACAGGTATGATCTTCTGGATTATACCTACGGTCACTCCTCCGAGGGTGTCATTTGGGCTTCTTCGGCTGGAAGGGGTGTGAGCGATGTTCATATCACTTCCGGTCTTTGGAAGGGGCAGTTGGTCAACGAATTTGCTTTCGTTGGCTCTGCCACCAAGACCATGAATGCCAATACGGAATCGCAGGCGGCCTCAAATGTCGCTTGGATGAATTCCATCCCCAACTTCAATATCATCGGCACATGGACTTTGACTGAAGGTGGGGTTACGGTTGCTGAGGGGGCCAAAAAGCTCTCGAACAATGGCAATCGGGTTCCTTGGAAGATCTCGATCAATAGGCAGGGATCCTCGCAGCTCATTCTCGGAGTGAGTGGCGAAGCGGGGAATACTGCCATCATCGAATCCACGGATCTCAATATCTGGCCCTTGTCGTGGCATCCCTTTGCCATGGTCAAGTCGGGAGATGAGGTTCTCGTGAACAAGAGCAGTTTGAATACTGCGTATCGGATTAGGGGAGACTGAAAAACATCACCCTTTTCATCCGATATAGTTTTTCAGACACGCGATATTGCATGGTCCAAAAGACCAAGCAGCATCGCGTGTTTTCTTTTATACCTCTTGACTTATATACCATATCTGTAGTATACTACGCCCGTTATCAGTTAGATAAAATTTAATGAAAATGATTAATAATATATTAAAGAAAATAACGATTTTAGCTATATTTGTGGCTGTTTTTGCTGTTATACCTTCTTTTTCTTTTGCTGAGAGTCTTACTCCTTCAGTAACAGATCCAGGTAATGCAGGTTCAGTAAGTACTTCAAAGACAGGTCCAAGTGTTACAGATCCAGGAAATGCTGGAACTACATCAACTGGCCCTTCAGTAACAGATCCAGGTAATGCCGGATCAGTAGATACTTCAAAAACAGGTCCAAGTGTTACAGATCCAGGAAATGCTGGAACTACATCAGGAGGTGGTTCAAATACTAATACAATTGTTTATCAAGGTAGTGGAGGCGCTGCAGGAGGATATTATGCTCCAGTAGCTTCTACTTCAACATCATCTGCAAATACAAATGTAAATATTATTCCAAATACAGAATCATGTTCATATCTTGTAGAGTATATGAAATTGGGTGGAAATAATAATCCAATAGAAGTAACAAAGCTTCAGGCTTTTCTAAAAAATAGTGAAAAACTTGATGTTGATATAAATGGTATATTCGATACTAAAACTTTTGAAGCTGTAAAAGCTTTTCAAGCAAAGTATCTAGAAGATATTATGATTCCTTGGGGATCAAGAACTCCTTCTGGACAAGTTTATTTTACTACTCAGAAAAAAGTAAATGAAGTTTATTGTAATTCTCCTTTTGCCTTGACTGCAGAACAGCAAGCTCAAATAGATTCTTACAAGAGAAATATGGCTCAATCATCAATTGTCGGACAAAACAGTACTACAACTATTTCAAATCCAAATGGTACAAGTACTATTGATATAGGCAAGACAGGTGATTCATCTCAAACAGCAGCGGCTCATTTATCTTTAACTGCTAGAACTTGGAATTTCATTAAATGGTTGTTTGGTTACTAATTGATTCTCTATAAGGACAAATTACCCTTAGCTTTAAAGCCCTCAAAATCACTTGAGGGCTTTATTGCGCCTGCAAGTGCAATCATCAATGCATTGTCTCCTGTAAGCTCAGGAATAGGCAAATAAAGGGGTATTGAACACTCTTTAGACATCTCTTCAAAAGCATTTCTAATATGTTTATTTGCTATTACTCCTCCTCCCATTAGTATTGAATTTACATTATTTTCTTCTATAGCTTTCTTTGTTTTTTGTATTAGTACTTCTGTAACCGCATCTTCAAATTCTCTTGATATATTTTGTTTTACTATTTCATCTATATTTTCAATTTCTTTAAGTTTATACAATACTGCTGTTTTTAATCCTGAAAAAGAGAAATTTAAATCTTTTGAATGTAGCATTGGTCTGGGCAATTTGATTGGATTTTCTTTATTTTCTTTTCTAGATTTTTCTGCGAGTTTTGATATTTCTGGTCCACCTGGATATGGTAATTGAAGCATTCTGGCTACTTTATCAAAAGCCTCGCCAATAGCATCATCTACTGTTGATCCTAGTATTTTATATGAACCTATTGAATCTACTTTTACTATTTCTGTATGACCGCCACTTATAAGTATTGCTAAAGCAGGGAAATTTGTGGATTTTATTTCCTGAAAATCTTTATTTTCTTTTGATTGAGAGATTAGAGAAGAAACTATATGTCCTTCCATATGATTTACGGGTATTATTTTTATATTCAATTTCTTTGCCAATTCTTGCGCAAAAATTATTCCTGTCCAAAGTGCTGGCTCTAATCCAGGGCCTTGTGTAACAGCTATTTTATCTATTTGATTTTCGTTTATATTTGATTCTTCTAGTATTTTTTTATAAAGTATTGGCAAGTTTTTGATATGTTCTCTTTTTGCAAGCATAGGAACAACACCACCGTATTGTTTGTGGTTTTCTATTTGGGAATGAATGATATTGCCCAAAACTTTGTATTTATTGTCTTTGCTTTCTAGCAAACACAATGCTGTTTCATCACAGCTTGTTTCTATTCCTAAAATTATCATACGGTGCGCGATACAGGACTTGAACCTGTGACCCTCCCCACGTCAAGGGGATGCTCT
>CAYTNX010000048.1:0-4480 GCA_964439365.1 uncultured Candidatus Saccharibacteria bacterium
TCTCCTTTCTAGTTGACTGTTTGAGGCTGAATGGTCTCCGATCTGGACGTATGTGCCCAGTCATCTACTTATTCTGCCTACTTAGCTTTCAACTTAAGCCGAGTTCTGCCGATGGCTCTGCCGGCGAGGACTTCGCTAGTCCTGGTTGCCGTGGCCGCCGGGGACGATGGAGGACAAAAGATTAGACTGCGTTCCGCGATTGAGCGTGGGCGGGCTGTTCATTGTATCCTTTCTTCGGCACTTTGATGGGAGTTGAGGGACTCCCAAACCCGTATATCAGTACTTGTTCTTCACCCTTCCCTATCGGGATGTGTTGAAGCCGTACTTCTATACTTCTGACAGAAAGTATAGCATATACAATTTTTTTGTCAAGTGTGTATATCTATTTGTGAGAGGTATACTTAATACTAATGTCGCACAATATCTCAAAGCTAAAGACTGAATTTTTGCAATATATTGAAATAGAAAAGGGTCGCAGTTTGAATACTGTAAGGAATTATGACCAGTATTTGAGCCGTTTTATAGAATATACAAAGATAAAAGACCCAAAAGATATAGACGATTCTATTGTTAGGGATTTTCGTATTTGGCTCAATAGACAAGAGGTAAAAAAGGAAAAAGGGGTAGCTGCTTCTACTATGAAAAAGCGTACCCAGAATTACTATTTGATAGCTTTGAGGGCTTTTCTCAAATATATGGCAAAACAGAATATAGTTTCCTTGGCTCCTGAGCGTATAGAGCTAGCAAAAGTACCAGAAAGATCACTTGATCTTATAACATTGGATGAATTAAATAGATTATTGAATGCTCCAGACTTGTCTACTCTAAGAGGTTTGAGAGATAAGGCCATGTTAGAGCTACTTTTTTCTACAGGTTTGCGTGTTTCCGAATTGTGTTCATTGCCACGTGATATAAATTTGAAACTAGATGAAATGTCAGTTCGAGGTAAGGGAGAAAAAATTCGTGTTGTTTTTATGTCTGATGATGCCAAGAATGCAGTAAAAAATTTCCTTGATAAAAGAGATGATATGGATGATGCTCTATTTATTCAAATTTCAGAAAGGAATAAGGGTAAAAATACTGAAAAATTGGCCAAGAATAAGGATTCTATGAGAATAACTCCTCGTTCTGTAGAGAGAATAATCAAGAAATACGCCATCAAATGCGGTATTTCAAAGAAAGTAACCCCACACGTAATAAGACATTCATTTGCTACTGATTTACTTAGAAATGGTGCGGATTTGAGATCTGTACAAATGCTTTTGGGTCATGCAAATATAAATACAACTCAAATATATACACATTTTACTGATACTGAATTGAAAAAGGTACATAAAAAATTTCATAGGAAAAGTGAGTAATGCTATACTTTGTTTATGAAAAAGACTTGGAATATCATTTCTTGGAATGTAAATGGCTTAAGAGCTAGTGTAAAAAAGGGCGGATTTGATTGGTTAATACAAAAATCACCAGATTTCTTCTGTTTGCAGGAGACAAAAGCTCATCCAGATCAATTAGAATCTGGGGTTAGAAATCCTACTGGATATTTCTCTTATTTCGATCATTCTAAAGAAAAAAAGGGCTATAGTGGGGTGGCTATTTATACAAAAATAGAGCCTGAAAAGATAGAATATGGCTTAGGTATTGAGGAATTTGATAAAGAGGGTCGTTTTTTGGCATTGTTCTACAATAAATCAGTTTTCGGTAAAAAATTGATAATTATTAATTGTTATTTCCCTAATGGTGGCGGAGGTCAAGATAGATTGGAATATAAAATGAGATTTTATGACAAATTTCTTGAATATATAAACAAAAACAGAGATTCTGGTTATGAAATAATATTTTGTGGAGATGTAAATACAGCACATAATGAAATTGATTTGGCTCGTCCAAAAGAGAATGAAAAAAATACAGGCTTCCTACCAGAAGAAAGAGAATGGATAAATAAAGTTATAAAAAATGGTTACTCAGATATTTTTAGAGAAAATAATCCAGAAAAAAAAGATTCTTATACATGGTGGGATATGAAAACTTTTGCAAGAGAAAGAAATGTTGGTTGGAGAATAGATTACTTTTTTGTTTCTCAAGGTATAAAGAAAAATGTCAATAAAACCCTTATTTTGAGCGATATTTACGGCTCAGATCATTGCCCTATAGAATTGATTTTAGAAAAATAAATTTCTGTCTTTAAAGACAAAAATGAGCATGTCTTTTATAAAGGACATATATAAAAAAGTTATCCACAGATTTATCTTTTATGTCCTTTACATGTCTTTTATAACTGATACAATAATGCACAGATAAGTGAAAAATAACCGAGGAAAATTTTCACATCAGTTCTTTGAATTAGTTTAAGGGGTGGTAGTATTCTCTATTTTGGAATTCACTTTTTCAAAGAGAGAACAACCTTCTGCTAGCTTTCACTGAGCAACTGCATGCCTTCTCAATCATTTTTTTGTTCTCTTTATGAGAACGTATTTAAGTAGTAAGGACATTGCAAAGCTCCTTTTAGGTGGCATTATGGTCAGTTTTCGTGAGTTTAGGTCTGTGGACCTTGTTGACTCCTTTGTTAGTTCTAGTTTTTAGTGTGAATTCCACACAACCGTGTCAATTTTGCTTGGCTCTTCCAATTTCTAACCTGAAGATCCGTGCATATTTGTATGACACGGTTGTTTTTTATCTATTCTAACGTTTCACGTGAAATTTTAATAAAAAATATGGCTAATAATATAGGTTTTTATAAAAAGCTATATTATTATGTAATAATGATGTTATTCATGAAACAGTTATAGATTACTAGACAATGTTATTCATGAAACAGTGCTATTTATAATGCAATGTTAATCATGAAACGTGGTATTTCTTATGTATTTCCTCAATATTTTGATTTTCAAGCTCATTTTTCTTGCTTTTTCCCTCATCACTTAGTTTTTTTAATTCTTTTTCGTCCAATTTAATCAATTCTAATGATCTATTTTCTAAGTATTCTTTAGTGTTTAGCTTAGGATTTTCAAGCACTTCTTCAAGTAAGGCATTGAGTATAAAGCCTATTTTAGGTCCAGGTGTTACATGTGTAACATTCATTATTCCTAATCCATCTATTTTTAACATACCCACAGATATAGGATCTCTCAAGGCTTCTTCTATCATTGACTGGTATTTCCTCAATCTATACGGATTTTCTTTTGGTCTGCCAGTTCCTACTCTGTCACATATTCTTATATTCATTAAATCCCATATATTTTCTCTACCGACGTTATTTATCATTCTTCTAACGGCAGATAGGGTTATTGTTTCGGTATCAGAGAAAAACATATGCCAACGAACCATTTTAACTACTTTTTCTATTGTTTTTGTTGGGAATTTTAATCTAGAAAGTATTTTCTTTGTTACACGTGAACCAACAACTTCATGCCCATAGAATGTGAATTGTTTGGTTTCATGTGAAATCCTTCTGGTTTCTGGTTTTGATATATCGTGAAATAGGGCAGCTAGTCTTATTTCTAGAGGCCATTTTTTGTCAGCGGAATGTTGAAGCGTTCTTAGTAAATGTTCCCAAACATCATATGAATGAGCTTGATTTTGCTCTATTCCTTTTGAAACTATTAGTTCTGGCACTATGTATTGCAATAAATTTAATTTATCAAGTAATTCCAAGCCAAATTTGGGATTGTCAGACATTATTATTCTTACAAATTCATCCCGAATTCTTTCAATTGATATTTTTTCAAGCAATTTGCTATGTTTTATTATGGCATCTTGAGTTTCTTGGCTTATTGTAAAGCCTGTTTCTGTAGAAAGTCTAACGGCTCTTATCATTCTAAGAGCATCCTCCGTGAATCTATCATCAGGATTTCCAACGGCTCTTATGATTTTGTCCTTTATGTCTTTTAATCCTCCAAACAAATCAACAACGTCTTTTATGGCGCCTTTTGAAAGACTGACCGCTATGGCGTTTATAGTGAAATCCCTGCGTTTTAAATCATCCTCAATACTTTTACTGAATTTTACTTCATCTGGATGTCTGAAGTCAGTATAAGAGCTTTCAAGGCGATATGGAGTGACTTCTACAATTTTTAAATTTGCACTTTCTGAATTTTCATTTACAACTCCGACTGTCCCATAAGAATTTTCATAAAAAGTCTTAGGGAACAGGGGTATTATCTGTTCCGGGCTAGCATTTGTAGTAATATCCCAGTCTTTGGGGTTTTTTCCAAGTAAAACATCTCTAGTACATCCACCAACTAGAAAAGCCTCGAAATTTGATTTTTCTAAGGTTTCTACAATATCCACTATTTCCTTGGGGATTACTTGATTTTTCATGCTATTATTGTAGCAATAATGCTTTATTTTTCATAGTTTTCCTTTTTTGTTTTAATGAATTTGGCTTGGCAAAAGGTATTATTTGAGTAATATGAATTGAATTGCACCCGTAGTGAAATGGATATCATACCGGTCTTCGGAACCGTTGTTGGGGGTT
>CAYTNX010000049.1:0-4419 GCA_964439365.1 uncultured Candidatus Saccharibacteria bacterium
GGAAGGGATAATTGGAAAAGAAAAGAAATGGGAATGATAGCAGACAATAACTGTGATGAGATAATACTTACAAATGAAGATCCTTATGATGAAGATCCTGTTCAAATAGTAAATGATGTAGCTAGTGGAATAAAAAATAAAAAAGCAAAAATAATAATGGATAGAAGACAAGCCATAGCTGAAGCTTTAAAATCTGCACAAAAAAATGATATCGTTCTAATAACAGGAAAAGGAACTGATCCTTTCATAATGCTTGAGAAGGGCAAAAAAATGCCTTGGAGTGATGCAAATATAGCCAGAGAAGAAATACACAAACTACTGAGCGGTAACAGAGTATAAATTATTTAATACTTTTTTTGTTTTTTCACCAACCCTCTCCTTTTCACCAACTATACCGTATTTTTTCTGAAAAATTCCTAATGCCTCTGAAGTACAAGGACCAAATCTTCCTGTTCTAGGGCAATCATTTTTTGTCTTTCCAGGAACTGGATATACACCTTCCAGAGAAAGAGCTGTCTGCAATGCCAATACATCACTTTTGTCTGCTTTGTCCTTAGACAATTCCCCCTTCCAGCTATAAGGCAACATCAATGTGTCGAAGGTTATGGATGAATTGTTTGATGTATCAAAAAAATCTTGTACTCCTAAATATGTCTGAAATGCCAAATCTTTAAAAATCGCTTGTCTCAATTTTTTCTCGGCAAATTGAGGTTCGTATATATAACCATATTCTATAAGCATACTTGGAGCATCGAGAGTATTGTAAGAACCTATTGCTATCAAATCTTGCTCTTCTATAACTCCAGATTTTTCTTTTGGAAGATTACTTACAGCATTATATTTTTCTAATCTTTTAAAAACTGTATCCGCTATAACTCTTGTTGTTGTGCTATTTGAATATTGTTTTTCAGGCACATAAATAGCAAAACCAGAATACTCTCCAGGATTTGTAGGATCATTTCTAGGATAATCGTTGAAATGTATATGTATAGTAAGATCTATATTGTTTTCATTTACCCATTTATTGATTCCATAAAGTCTTAGGGCGACGTTTTGTGGAGCGGCATTATGCTGAACACCATTAACAAGTTTTGTAACAGTTCCATTATTTACATAATGCAACATTTCACCTTTACTCTTTTTAAAGAAATCTATAATATCTTTCCAATTTTTATCAAAATATTCTTGTAAATCTGGATTCCATTTTTTATTGTCTCTAGCCAAAACAACTTCATAATGAGAGTTGTTTTGAAAAAATAATTGCAAATATTTTGCGAGTTCAACAGTCATTTCCCTTTCCTTCAAATCCATATACTCTGTTCCACCAAAATCTGGCTCATGCCCAGGAACTATCAAAATCCTAACCTTTGTCTTTCCCCTATCGGCCAAATCATATTTATTATGCAATTGAGAAACCGTTATAGATTCACGAAAAAACACAGCTGCTAGATTGCTATCAACAAAACTAAAAGCATTGTCTATATAGTAAGTACTTTTGGGAAAATTATTTATAAGCCAAGGAACCCCGAAGACAATTACTGAAATAAAAGCAATGATTAATTTAGTATTGTATTTCATTTAGCAAAATAAATTTAAATGTGATATAAGAATTGTATGCCAGAATTGCCAGAAGTACAAACCACAGTCTCGGGATTAAATAATGTATTAAAAAATTTACACATAAAAGATGTGTGGACTGAGTATAATAGTCCATATTTTCATGGTTCTGACACCATTAAAGATCCAAAATACTTCAAATATTTTAAAGAAAAGATACTAAATGCAAAAATAATAAATGTAACTCGCAGAGCAAAAAATATTCTAATAAATCTTTCAAATGGACACACTATACTTATTCATATGAAAATGACAGGACATGTCATGTACGGTGATTACAATAGAAAAGACCCATTCAATAGATTTATACGTTTTATAATCACTCTTTCAAATGGCAAAACGATGGAACTTTGTGATACAAGGAAATTTGCCAAGGTTACCCTACTTGAAACAAAGACCATGAATCAATCAATTCACTTGAAAGATATAGGTCCAGAGCCACTTGAAAAAGATTTCACCTTAGAAATATTTAAAGAACAAATAAATAAAAAGCCTTATGGAAAAATTAAACTTGTACTAATGGATCAAAGCATTATAGCTGGTATTGGTAATATATATGCAGATGAAAGCCTTTGGAGATCTTCTATAAATCCAGAGCAAATTGTAAAAGATATTGATGATAAAAAAATAAAAGAATTATATAAAAATATACGCAACACTCTATTGAAAGGCATAGATTTTGGTGGTGATTCAATGTCTGATTATAGAAATATACATGGTGAAAGAGGAAAATTTCAAGAAGAACATAGAGCTTATAGAAAAACAGGAGAAAAATGTTCCAAGAAAAATTGTAATGGAAAAATCACAAGAATAGTAGTTGGAGGTAGAGGAACACATTTTTGTAATGTGCATCAGAAGAAACTCTAGTATAATTAGACTAGGTCGATTTATCAATCTTAACCTTAGTAAAAATACTATGGAAAATAAGACCTGTTCTTCTTGTGGACATGAACATACAAAGCCAGATGGTACTTGTGATTGCGGTTGTTCAGAAAATTAAAAAGAAATGCAAAAATTACCCTCTAGGGTAGTTTTTGTAAACAAAAAAGAACAATACCTGCAGTAACTGATACATTTAAAGACTCTTTCTTACCCATCATAGGTATTTCCAATATTTCATCAGAAATATCTAGCACATCTTTTTCAATACCATTAACCTCATTACCCAAAATCAATAAATTTTTGGATGAGAGACTACCCTTTCTAAAATCAATAGATCTTTTATCTTGTTCAATCGATATAATCTTTACCTTATCTTTCTTTATCTTTTTTAAAAAAGAAATCATATCTTCAATATATTCCCATTCAATACTATTTTCAGCGCCGAGCGAAACCTTTTCTATATCTTTTCTCATACGACCAAATCTATCTAGAGGTGTCGGTGTATGACCAGACAAATATATTTTCTTTACATTGGCTGCATCAGCAGTTCTGAAAATAGAACCGACATTGTGAATACTCCTTATATTGTGCAAAAGAAGATATATTTCTGGCTGTTTATCCATTTTATTATGTGATATCATATAATTACTTTATAGCAAAATAATCAAATATCAATATGCTTTCAATTTTTCCCAAATTACTAATATTCGAAGGTTTTACTCCCTTTTTATTGAGACTAACATTAGGATTAGTTTTTATTTTATGGTCTTACAAAAAGATCAAATCCATCGACAAAAAAATTTTGGCTTGGGGTGTTTTTGAAGGGGTTATAGGTGTTTCATTTATCATAGGTTTTCTAACACAGCTATCAGCATTGATATCTGCTGTCATTTTTGGGGTAAAATTGATACAAAAAATAAGACAAAAAGCCTTTTTAAATGACGGAGTAAATTATTACTTAATACTTTTTGTAATATCCATAACTCTATTGATATCTGGTGCAGGTTTAATAGCCATAGACCTACCCCTCTAGCCAATTGTATGTTTTGTGGTAATATCATTTTACTCGATGATTGGTGTTTGCGGCTATAGCTCAGTCGGTAGAGCACCTGCCTTTTAAGCAGAGGGTCGTTGGTTCGATTCCAACCGAGCGCACAGAATATTCCGGCACTAAAAAGCCCTTCCGAAAATTCGGAAGGGCTTTTGCCTTATAGGCATGAGAATCTATACTACAAACAAATTTGCAGGTAAGCGTACACTCGTGGTGGTAAACCAGGGTTCTTGTGAGCATAACTCAACGCAACCAAGGCATTTACCCTCCTGCCTAAAGAAAATACTTTCATCACCCCCCATTCGCCTCGAACCCAAGTCCAACGACCATTAATCGTAAACCCAACATCCGAGAACAAACCACATCCTGCAGTTTTTGGAATGGTAATGTTTGTAAGAGATCCAAAAGTATTCTGGTGATTATACACTACTGTTTGACTTGCATACTTAGTAGATACTGTAACAGCTGCACCAAAAGTGCGCGCTCTTACCAGATAGTACCCACCAAACTGCACAAACCTAGCTTTTGCACCAAGCTCAACCGAAGCATCATTATATCCCCGCAAGAATCCTCCAGCTACAATAGATGATTTCTCATTAATTGTAAATGTGGCCTTGCCCCCAAATGCAGCTCCAGGAATTTGACGTTTTGTCCAAGGTTCGAATTGTCCCCCCATCGTATTTGGGAAAGGGCGCATCTCTGTCATAGGACTTCCTGTTCTACCAAGGGTAAGAAGGAATCGTTTGTGAAGCTGAAAACGCGTAGCAATTAAATAGATTACTGAGGCCGATGGTTTTTCGTTAAACTCTATTGCGGCAATGCCTGTAAGTAAGAACCACTGCTGTGGGGCCCAGTAAATGTTTCCTCCT
>CAYTNX010000050.1:0-4405 GCA_964439365.1 uncultured Candidatus Saccharibacteria bacterium
CAATTGGTTAGAGCACTCCCCTGTCACGGGAGAGGCTGCGGGTTCGAGTCCCGTCGACCGCGCAGATACATAAAAGCCGAGCTTAAGCTCGGCTTTTATGTATCCTTTGAAGCGAGTCGTGAGGACCGAAGGTCCGAGAGGGACTCGAAAAGGCTGAGTATATGGAGCGGAGTCTGAGGAGTGAAACGACGAAAGACGAGCACCATACGAAGCCTACACCGTCACTGTAAGTGAAGAGTCCCGTCGACCGCGCATAAAGCAAAAGAGCCGGATGCAGAGCATTCGGCTCCTTTTTTGTTTCTGCAAATAATAAATCGTTTGATTATATCTATCAAATAGTCTATTCTTTTATTATATATTTGTGCCGATGTAGCTCGGTTGGTAGAGCACCCCATTGGTAATGGGGAGGCCGTCGGTTCGATCCCGATCATCGGCTCTATATTGTGAATAAGATGTTTGTTTTTTGTTTGATTTTGTTGTATACTACGAGGGTGTGAGTACTAATAAGGCTTTGCCTAGTTGTTAGTATCATCCAATATAAAATGTCTACATAAGATCCTGCCTCGGCAGGATTTTGTGTTATTTGTTGCTATGATAAATACTCCGTTGGTACCCACAACAGAGTATTTATCAAATATATGAATACGAATGAAACAGTATTACCATGTATCGAACCTACATGGTTTCTATATATTAAACTCAAGTTATAAAGAACTTATAAAGAAATACTCCAAATTCGATAAAGATTTTTTTTAGAACATATTTTATATATTAAGACTATAGTATTTGTATTAACTTTTTTAATATAATTTGTTAATGAAAATTTTAATAATTGAAGATGATATTGAAATTGCTGATTTTATAAAAAGCAGTTTGATAAATAATTTGCATACAGTTGATACATCTCACAATGGTAATGACGGTTCTTATAAAGCTAGGATAAATTCCTATGATTTAATAGTCTTGGATTATTCATTGCCAGATAAAAATGGTTTGGATGTTTGTAGAGAAATAAGAAATTCTGGATCAAATTCGGCTATTTTGTTTCTCAGTATGAATCACAATATAAAAGATAAAGTTTCTTGTCTTGAGGCTGGTGCTGATGATTATATGACCAAACCATTTTTTCTAGAAGAATTAAACGCTCGCATAAAAGCTATAGTCAGAAGACCTAGAAAAATAGAGAGTACAATATTTACAGCTGATGATCTTTCTTTAGATACAAAAAAGCAAATAGTATGTAGATCCGACAGACAAATATATTTGACCAGAACAGAATACGCAGTTCTTGAATTTATGTTAAAGAATAAGGGAATGATATTGTCGAGAGGAATGATAATGGAGCATGTTTGGAGTGCCGAAAGTGATCCTTTTTCAAATACAATTGAGACTCATATTATGAATATAAGAAAGAAAATCTCTTCAAATAACAAAGCCGAAATAATAAGAAATATAGCTGGACGAGGTTATATTATTGATGCATAAAATGGTTTTTTAGTATATGATAGTCCCATGCCACATTTTTTTGCACCTCTGATTTCTAATCTTCAGATGATATTGGAGCAGGGAGGCTATGCGGTTCTGTCTATAATAACGATTTTGGAAGGTGTACCTGTCATAGGTTCTCTTGTGCCTGGTCATACTGCAGTTATTCTTTCGGGTTTTTTTGCAAAATTAAATATTTTAAATATAAATATTGTAATTCCTACAGTTATTATTTCTGCTATGTTGGGAGATTACTCTGGATATCTGATAGGTAAAAAATACGGTCTCGATTTTTTGAAAAGATTTGGAAAATTTTTATTTATAAAAGAAGAGTATATAAATAAAGCCAAGGATATTATAAACACTCATACCGGCAAAGCTATAATTTTTGGTAGATTCAATCCTCTTACTAGACCTTTGGTTCCTTTTATTATTGGTTCAAGTAATGTACATATAAAAAGATTCTGGATTTTTGATTTTATTGGTGTATCTATATGGGCTTTGGGTTCAATTGCTCTGGGTTATATATTTGGGGCTAGCTATCATTTGGCTGCCAAGTTTTTTGGTAAATTTATATTTATAGCGATATGTATATCTATATTGATAATATGGGCTTACAATTTTATCAATAAAAGATTTCATATTTTTGCAAAATATGAATTGATAGTACTTATTTTAAATATAGTTGGTCTTTATGGATTCTTTAAAACAGTTCAGGATGCATTGAGGGATAGAGCTTTTATGGCCGAACTTGATGCTTGGATAAATATCTTTTTTACTACTCATGCAAATTCTTCTAGTCTAGTTTTTATGAATTTGATAAGCGATATATTTAGTCCTATTGTTCTTTATACTGCTACTATTTTATTTACTATTTATTTTCTTCTAAAAAAGAAATGGAGATACGCTACTATATCTTTTTTCTCTATGAGCGGGGGATTGATATTGGGTGCTTTTATAAAAGAAATAATACAAAGAACAAGACCTATAAGTGCATTTATTATTGAAAATGATTATAGTTTTCCTAGCTGGCATGCTATAGCTGTCACGGTTTTCTTTACTCTTACTATTTATTTCTTTGCTAGAGAATTCAAAAATATTGTATGGAGAGAAATATTTATATCTTTTTCTGTTTTTATAATCATACTTACTTGTATAAGTAGATTATATCTAGGTGTTCATTGGATGTCTGATGTGATTGCTGGTTCTGCTTTTGGTTTGTTTTGGACTACTCTTATGATTTTGGGTGTTAGATATATAGGTTTGATAGTAAAGAGTTTATTAAATAAATAAAATTTATTTAAATCAAAGGTTTACCTGTCATTTCTTTTGGAATTTCTAAATCAAATATTTTGAGTATAGTAGGAGCTATATCAGCCAAACCTCCATCTTTAAGTGAGAGGTTTTTGTCGGTAAGTATTGCTGGAACAAGACTTGTAGTATGGGCTGTATGTTTTGCTCCGGTTTGACGATCTATATTTATTTCAGCATTTCCATGATCTGCTGTTATAAAGGCTACTCCTCCTTTTGTGTTTAATTCATCTATAACTCTTCCTAATTGAGTATCTACTGTTTCTATGGCTTTTATTATTGCTGGAACATTTGCTGTATGACCAACCATATCTGGATTTGCAAAATTTATGAAAATAAAATCTACGCCTTTGTTTATTTCTTCTATAGCTTTATCTGCTATTCCCTCAGCCCTCATTTCTGGAGCTTCGTCATGGGTTTTTATATCTTTTCTACTTGGTAGCATTATATCTGTTTCACCTTCATATGGTTTTTCTCTGCCGCCATTTAAGAAATATGTAGCATGAGCAAATTTTTCTGTTTCTGCTATATGAGATTGTTTGAAACCTGCTTTTGATATTTCTTCTGCCAAAGTTTTTTCTATATTTGATGGGGGAAATGCCACATGACAAATATAATCTATACAATATTCTGTAAGAGTTACTACGTATATATTGTCTGATTTCTGTTTTTCTATGAGTTTTTGTGTAAGCATTCTTGCTCTATCTGCTCTGAAATTGAAGAAAAATACTCCATCATTTTTTTCTAATGCACATCCATTTCCATATGGTGTTGCACAAACTGTAGGTTCAAGTAATTCATCGGTTTTACCGAGTTTGTATTGTTCTTCAAGATATTCTGATGGTTTTATGGTGCAGACATTGCCTTTGCATTCAAACATTGCTTGTTCTGCTTTGGCCAGTCTATCCCAGTTATTGTCTCTATCCATTGCATAATATCTTCCAGAAATTGTGGCTATAAAAAATTCTGGTCCTAGATTTGATATCAAGTTCTCCAATTCTTTTATAAAATTTGAAGCGCTTTGAGGTGGTGTATCTCTTCCATCTGTAAAGACATGAATAGCTACTTTTTTCATTCCTTGGCTTTTTGCTTCTTTCAAAAATTCAAATAGATGATGCTGATGACTATGTACACCTCCATCACTTACAAGTCCTTGTACATGAAGAGTGGAATTGTTTTTTCTTACATGATCAAAAAGAGCAACAAAAGCAGGATTTGTTTTTAGGGCACCTTTCTCTATTTCTTTATCTATTCTTACAAGATCTGTATCAGCAGGTTTTCCTGAACCTATAGTAGTATGACCAACTTCACTATTTCCCATTTGTCCTTCTGGCAATCCTACAGCATTTCCTGAGGCTTTGAGAAAGGAATGAGGATAATTTTTCCAAAGCGAATCAAAATTTGGAGTTTTGGATTGAGCTATTGCATTGTGTAATTTTTCTTCTCTATAACCCCAACCATCCAAAACTATCAATAATACTGATTTTTTCATATTTCTTGATTGTACTATATTTGAAAAGATTTGTGTATTTATTTTTTTATTTTTGATATAATTATTCTAGGTTGTTCCAAGTGATGGCGACCGGCTGTACTCACATATTAATTTAGA
>CAYTNX010000051.1:0-2007 GCA_964439365.1 uncultured Candidatus Saccharibacteria bacterium
CACTTTCATCAAATCCTGCTTTCTTCAATTCTGATTTGATCTCTATATCTGTTGCTCCAGTGAAAGGAGGAACTATAGCTTGATAGCCCAAAGTATTTGCGGCCAAACCAAGATGAAGTTCTAATATTTGTCCAAGGTTCATACGTGAAGGAACTCCAAGTGGTGTAAGAATAACATCTACAGGAGTACCATCTTCCATATATGGCATATCTTCTTCCGGTAGAATTCTTGAAATAACTCCCTTGTTTCCGTGACGTCCTGCCAATTTGCCTCCGACAGAAACACTTCTCAATTCTGCTACTTCAATAAATATTCTTTTTACTATTCCAGATTCCAATTTGTCTCCTTTTTCTCTTGAAAATACCTTTACAGAAATTACTCGGCCGCGATTTCCACCCTCCATTCTCTTTGATGTGTCTTTTACATCTCTTGCCTTCTCACCGAATATAGATCTAAGTAGTCTTTCTTCTGGAGTAAGTTGTGTTTCTCCTCTTGGTGAAATCTTTCCAACAAGAATATCTCCAGGTCTAACCTCGGCTCCAACTCTTATAATTCCATCTTCTGCAAGATTCTTTAATTTTGCTTCTCCGACGTTTGGTATATCACATGTAGTAACTTCTGGTCCTAGTTTTGTATCACGAACATTAACAACGAATTCTTCTATGTTTATAGAACTGAATTTACTATTCTTTACTACTCTTTCTGACAAAATAATAGCGTCCTCGTAATTGTTACCAGACCAAGACATGAAAGCTACTAGCATATTTTGACCCAATGCTATTTCTCCATTATCTGAAGTTGATGTGTCTACCAAAACATCGCCCTTCTTTACTTTTTGTCCCAATCCAACTATAGGTCTCTGATGAAATGCTGTGAATCCATTTGTTCTTGAAAAATGAACTAGATTGTATTCTTTCTTACCATTTTTCTTTCCTTCAAAAATAACTTTCTTTGAATCAACATAAACTATTTCACCATCCTCAGGAGCTAGAATTATTCTTCCTGTATCTACAACTGCTTGTTTTTCTATACCAGTCGCCACCAATGGTGCTTCAGGTATAAGACAAGGAGTAGCCTGTCTTTGCATGTTTGATCCCATGAGTGCTCTGTTTGCATCGTCATGATTTAGGAATGGTATAAGAGATGTTGCTATAGAGAAAGCTTGATTTGTAGATACATCTATATAATCAACTTCATTGGCCTTAGCCAAACCAGGTTTACCATTTATACGAACTTCTACTTCATCTGCAGTAATTTTTCCATTTTCATCATAAGGAATAGCAGCATGAGCAATTCGGAAATTTTCTTCTTCCAAAGCATTTAGATAAGATATTTCACTTGTTACTTTTCCATTTTTTACTTTTGCATAAGGAGTTTCAATCATTCCAAAATCATTTACTCTTGCATAAGTAGAAAGACGCAATACAAGACCGATGTTTGGACCTTCTGGTGTATGTATAGGACAAAGTCTTCCATAGTGAGATGGGTGAACGTCACGAACTTCAAATCCTGCTCTTTCTCTTGTTAATCCTCCAGGACCTAGAGCGGTTAATGTTCTTAGATTTTCAATTTCTGAAAGAACGTTTTCCTGTCCCATGAACTGTGAAAGCTGATTTGTTGTGAAGAATTCTTTTATACGAGCCTGAAGAGGACGAGGAAATACGAAATTTACAGGCAAAGTAACATCAGGTTCTACTGTAGACATTTTGTCCTGAATATTTCTCTTCATTTGTGTCATACCTACACGTAGTTTTTGTTGTAATAATTCACCAACATAACGAACGCGTCTTGAACCCAAATGATCTATATCATCTTCTACTGCATCTGGAGTATTATTTAACAAAACAATATGTGAAATAATTGTAGAAATATCATCTGATGATACAGTCTTTATTTCCAATGCCTTTTCATCCATTGATTTGTTGAATCTTTTATTGAATCTGAATCTACCAACAGTAGAAAGATCATATCTCTCAGGATTAAATATATTTCCTAGAAATTCTCTAG
>CAYTNX010000051.1:2017-4367 GCA_964439365.1 uncultured Candidatus Saccharibacteria bacterium
AGCATTATCAGCTGTAGCCAAATCTCCATCTCTAAGTCTCTTATGAATTTCTACATAAGCTTCATCTAGAGTCTTTGCATGATCTTTTGCCAAAGTAAGTTCTATAGCTTTTTTACCCAATTCATCACCCTTAAACAAATCCAATATTTCTTCATTGGTCTTGGCTCCCAAAATACGTAAAAGTGATGTAATAGGAAACTTTCTCTTTCTATCTATACGAGCATAAATAGTACCATCAGAATCACTTTCTATTTCCATCCAAACTCCTCTTGCAGGTATAACCTTTGCTCCAAAAAAATTCTTGCCTTTTGATTCATTTAGTGTAAAGAAAATACCAAATGATCTAGCAAGTTGAGGAACAATAACTCTTTCAATACCATTTATTATAAAAGTACCGTGATCTGTCATCAATGGTAAATCAGCAAGAAACATTTCTTGCTCTTTTGTAGAGTCTAATAACTTATTCTTCAATTTTACCTTTACTTTTATCTGACCTTCATATGAGAGTTTATTGTCTTTAGCATAATGCTCATCATATTTTGGTCTTGATAATTCAAAACTAGAAAAAGATAATTCAAACTTCTTTCCCGCATAATCTTTTATGGGAGAAAACTCTTTTAAAACCTCACTTATGCCCTTTTCGATAAATAACTTAAAAGAATCTACTTGTGACTCTACTAAGTTGGGCATTGCTGTCAACGGCTCCTTGAACCTACTGAAATACTTTTTTGTTATATGCATAAAAATTACAGCAAAAAACTATAGGATTAGGGTGTTAATAAAAAAGCCTTATAATCCTTCAACAATTTATAAAAATTGTGAGAGTAACACAATCGTTTGAAGTTGCTCATGAGTCTAACAGATAGAATAATAACGGTCAAGTATTATCTATTATATTAGATACTTAGAGTGCATTATTCTGAATGTTTATATTTCCAACCTGATATCTTGTCTCTCCATCAGCATTCACTCCAGATCCAGGAATCAATGAAAGTCTAGATGCACCATTAAATAAACCGGCCATGACTTTGTAATCTCCATTCTTAACATTATTTGGTATAGATACTGTAAATGGTATTGAAGCATTGCCTGACCATTGTGTTGTATCTGTAGATGGTGAAGCATCTCCTACAAAAGCTATATTTCCACTTGAATCAACAAAATGTACAAAAACTCTTTGAGTATTTTTTGTAGGACCACCTTGGAAATTTAGAGTAAATGATATTGAAGTATTGGCATTTGCAGATGAAGGACCTGACCAAGGGTTTATGGTTACAGGAGCTTCTACTACGCTATTTTCTGAAGCTTCTGGAGCATTGGCTACACTTACAATTCTAGGTAATGATGCAGGTCTTGATGAATTATTTGGAACTGAAGAAATATTTGGTGAAGAATTTACACTTACTGCAGATGTTATTACTGTACCAGAATTTCTTGATGATTCTACATTCTTATTTGATACCACCCCAAAAGACTGTGCTGAATATATAGCACTTGCTGTATTTGAATTACTTAAACTAGAATTCATTGCTGCAAAAGAAGATGCAGACAAAACTGTCATAGAGCCTACCTGATAACTTTCTGGATCTGAAGCCTCAACAGTCACTCCATCACCCGGTATCAAACTCATTCTCTTTTGACCATTATACAAACCAGCAGACACTTTGTATGAACCCAATTTTATATCTGCAGGAACTTTAACAGAAACATTTAACAGATTTTTACCTTGTGACCATTGAGTACTTGGTACAGATGGAACAGCATCACTTACAAAAGCTACATTTCCCTTTTCATCTATAAAGTGCACAAAAACTCTTTGACTTTCTTTTGTAGGACCTCCTCTGAAATTCAAAGAATAATATACTGTACTATCTGCAGAAGCTACAGATGGTCCTTGCCAAGGTAATACAGTAATATTTGAAGCTTGAGTTCTATTTAAAACACTTGGAATACTTGAAGGTAGATTTGGTGTTGAACTAGATATTATATTTGCTGTTTTCTTTATTTCTATATTTTTTTCTGAAGAAGATACAGGAGATAATACAGTCATAAAACCAATTTGAACTGGACTTGTACTTGTTTGAGCACCTGTACTTATATCATATAAACTAGCCATAACTTTGTATGAACCTGCAATTGTTTGATATGGTATTCTAGCAGTTCCGGGAACAGTAATTGATCCTGTCCATTGTGATGTGGGAGTAGAAGGATTTACATAACTTACAAATTTTACAACACCATCACTATCAACAAAACTCAAAAGTATAGCTTGATCTTTTTGAGATGGCCCTCCCTGAAAATGTAATTTGAATGAAATATTTGAATTTGCTAAAGCTGAAGAAGCAGGACC
>CAYTNX010000052.1:0-4334 GCA_964439365.1 uncultured Candidatus Saccharibacteria bacterium
ACAATCGTTCACTTATAATATATACATATTAAAAACATTAATTTTATTAAATAACATGACAAAACAAAACATAAAAAAAGAGATTGAAAAGTTGAATTCAACTATAGATCTAAAAATAATAAAAGGCCTGCCATATAGAGCAGAAGCCAGAAGACACAAATTCCTCATGTCTCAATTCAATAGTTTTGAGAAGAAATCCAGAGCAAGTATTTTTACAAAATCATTTCAAGTATTTGCTAGTTTTATATTATGATAGAACAATACAAAAACAAAATACTTTCATTTTATGAAAGTAAAAAGAGAATGCCTAGTTATAAAGAAATAATGGACATACTAGGTTTCAAATCAAAAAATGCAGTTTACAAACTTGTAAATAAGCTTATTGAGGCCGGCATAGTAGACAAAGACTCTAGCGGTAAGCTTATACCAGTGAATCTTTTTCAAGAGGTGAACCTACTCGGCTTAGTCGAGGCTGGTATACCTATGGTTGCGGAGCAGGAGAAATTAGATACTCTAAATCTAGATAGTTATTTAGTAAAAAACAGAGAATCTACATATTTACTAGAAGTAAAGGGTGATTCAATGATAGAGGAGGGTATAAAAGAAGGCGATTTGGTTATTGTAGAGAAAAAAACAGAAGCAAAAGATGGAGATATAGTAATTGCTGAAGTAGATGGTGGCTGGACTATGAAATACTTTAGAAAAAAGGGTTCAAAAATATTTTTGGAACCAGCAAATAAAAATTACAAACCTATTTATCCAGAAAATGATATGAAAGTTGCTGCTATAGTGAAAGGTGTTATTAGAAAATACTAATTTTCTATTTTTATAAAATAAAAACTAAATACTAGTAAAATATAGTAAATATGTTAATATTTTGCCTATTATTAAGGGTATATTAGTTTAATCAATTAATTAAATATGAATGCTTCAGTAATATTTTCAATTGGAAGTTCAATTTTGGCTATAGTTTACGGTCTATTTTTAATAAAAAGTATTCTAAAAAAGCCTACAGGAAATGACAAAATGAGAGAAATTGCTCTTGCTATACAGCAGGGAGCTAAGGCTTATTTGAATAGACAATACAAAACTATTTCAATAATAGCCATAATTCTATTTATCGTATTATGGACTACTCTAGGTTTAGAAACTGCTCTAGGATTCTTGGTTGGTTCTGTATTCTCCGCTTTGGCTGGATATGTTGGTATGAATGTATCTGTAAGAACAAATGTAAGAACTGCAGAAGCTGCTAGAAAAGGTTTGTCTGAAGCACTTACTCTAGCTTTCAATGGAGGAGCAGTTACTGGATTATTGGTTGTTGGTCTAGCTTTGCTTGGAGTTAGCGGATTCTACGCTATTACAGGTCATGTAGATTCACTTATTGGTTTGGCTTTTGGAGCAAGTTTGATTTCTGTTTTTGCTAGACTTGGTGGTGGTATTTTCACAAAGGCTGCTGATGTGGGTACTGATCTAGTAGGAAAAGTTGAAAAAGGAATTCCTGAAGATGATCCAAGAAACCCTGGAGTTATTGCTGACAACGTAGGAGACAATGTAGGAGACTGTGCAGGTATGGCAGCGGATTTATTTGAAACTTATGCTGTTACTACAATAGCTGCAATAATGCTAGCTGTGGTTACATTTGGCGCAGAAAATACTCAAGCTATTTTATACCCTATGGTTCTAGGTGGGGTTGCTATTATATGTTCAATTATCGGAACATGGTTTGTAAAATTAGGTAAATCACAAGACATAATGGGTGCAATGTATAAGGAATTAGTTGTTGCTGGAGTTCTTTCAGCCATTGTATTTTTCTGTGTTACTAGATTCATGATGGAAAACAATGGAAAATTTGCAATAATCGATTTGTTCGGTTGTGCTGTTATCGGATTACTTGTAACAGCAGCATTGGTTTTGATAACAGAATATTATACTTCTACAAAATATAAGCCTGTAAGATCTATAGCAGAGGCTTCAAATTCTGGTCACGGTACAAATATCATTCAAGGTCTTGCTATTTCAATGAAGTCAACAGCTTGGCCTCTCATTACTATAGTTGTTGGAATTCTAGCCGCTTATCATTTTGCTGGATTGTACGGTATCGCTATATCAGCTATGAGTATGCTATCAATGGCTGGAATAATAGTTGCTATTGATGCTTATGGACCTATTACAGACAATGCTGGTGGTATTGCTGAAATGGCAAATCTTCCAAAGGAGGTTAGAGATGTTACAGATCCATTGGATGCAGTTGGAAATACAACAAAAGCTGTTACAAAAGGTTATGCTATAGGTTCAGCTGGATTTGCAGCTCTTGTATTGTTTGCTTCATATACTCAAGAAACTCATGGTCTAAAATTCGAATTAGGAGATCCAAAGGTTATTGTTGGATTATTTATTGGAGGTTTACTTCCTTATTATTTCGCAGCTCTATCAATGGAGTCTGTAGGAAAAGCAGCTGGTCAAGTAGTAGATGAAGTTCGAAGACAGTTTAGAGAAATAAAAGGAATAATGCAGGGAACAGCAAAACCTGATTATGCTAGATGTGTTGATATAGTTACTTCAGCTGCTATAAAGCAAATGATAATACCAGCCTTGATTCCTGTTCTAGCTCCTATCATTGTAGGCTTTATTCTAGGCCCAATAGCTTTGGGAGGTTTGCTCGTAGGTTCTATTGTTACAGGTCTATTCGTTGCTATATCTATGACATCTGGAGGAGGTGCATGGGATAATGCAAAGAAGCATATAGAACAAGGAAATCATGGTGGAAAAGGAAGTGATGCACATAAAGCCGCTGTTACTGGAGATACTGTTGGAGATCCATACAAAGACACAGCTGGTCCTGCCATAAACCCAATGATAAAGATTCTAAACATCGTTGCCCTACTTATCGTTTCTTTCTTGATATAAAGAGTCTCTCTTAGAAAAGATTGTAATAATGGTTCTGTGATATGAAAAAAACTCTACACTTTTTTCTGTGGATAATAACTGGGCCAATAATACTCGCCTGTGTTTTTGTGGCTGCTATTTTCTATCCAAAATGGGAAAAGTGGGGAGATGATTTCTAAAATATTTACTACAAATTAATTCCTATTGTTAATTATAAAAAGTAAAATTGTGATAGAATAATCATCAATGAATAGATTTGCCAATAAATTTTTTCAATCTATTAGAATTGGATTGTTTCTTGCAATAAGAGATGTAAAAAAAGCCAATAAATGGACAACATTACTCATTGTTGTTGTTATGGTTCTGACATTTCTAAATCTTATAGTTGTAAGTGGTATTTTGGTTGGACTTATACAAGGTTCTACGGATGCAAATAAAGGTAGATATACTGGAGATTTGATTGTTTCTACATTACCCAAAAAATCATATATAGAAAGAAGCACCTATATTATTAGTTTATTAAAAAGCCTTCCTGGAGTAGAAGATGTAACAGCTAGATATGTAGAAAGCGGAAAAGTTGAGGCAAATTATAAGAATAGAACTAGATTAAGTGATGCTGTAGATAAGGCTGGAGGACTAGTTGCTGGTATTGATCCAGAACAAGAAGATAGAGTAACTCATTTATCAAAATACATAAAAGAAGGTGAGTATTTGTCTCGTGGTGATACAGATCAAATACTTATAGGTGGTAATCTATTGTTCAAATACACCCCTATAGAATCTCCTGGTTTTGCTACATTAAAAAATGTTGAAGTCGGTTCCAAGGTTCGTTTGGTTATAAATGGAAATATTAGAGAAGTTACTATAAAAGGAGTAATAAAGAGTAAGGTTGGAGAAGTAGATCAGAGAATTTTCATGATTGATAGTGAATTGAAAAAATTGATAGGAAGAAATGATAATAATGTCGATGAAATAGTCGTTGTCGCAAAACCTGGAGCAGATCCAAAATATTTTAAAGATATTTTGATTTCTGAGGGTATAGATAAAATAGCTAGAGTTCAAACTTGGGAAGAAGCTCAGCCAAAATTCTTGAATGATATAAAAGCAACCTTCGGTTTGCTGGGCAATCTTATAGGTTCTATTGGTCTTGCTGTTGCGGCTATTACTATATTTATAATAATTTTCGTAAATGCCATAACCAGAAGAAGATTTATAGGTATATTGAAGGGTATAGGAATAAGATCTTCAGCCATTGAAATATCTTATGTAATTCAATCTTTATTCTATGCCTTTTGCGGTATAATTATTGGTAGTTTGATTATTTTCTTTTTCCTAAAACCTTTTATAGCTTCTCATCCTATAAACTTTCCTTTCAGTGATGGTATTTTGGTAGCTACTTTCTCTGGAACTCTTATAAGAGCAATTATTTTGTTTATAGCTACTCTTAT